>CALGRQ010000271.1 GCA_937880795.1 uncultured Dyadobacter sp.
CAAGTTCAGGAAAAATTACTACATAATAAAAACTTTTATCTAATTAATTCTATGATGATATAAACTAGTTAGTATCAATAAAATAGCTCTAACTGTTGAGCAACCACCCATAAGATTCCATGTGAGGCTAACCACGCTTTACGGAGTATTTTCGACATTTGCATTTAATAAATGCTTCCTGCCTGTATAGATCGTATCTATATCGAAATACAGAACACGTAGCATGTATTAGGACCGAGCCTCATTAAGTGAAGAAATAAATTGAAGAAGAATGAAGGAGCGTATTGAGGGGCAGAATGCCTGAAAAAAATAATTTGTGACACAGCCACTCATTAGCTGAATCACAAAATATGCTATTGCAATGCTTCCGACAGCAATGCCTGCGCTTCAACGGAATAAGATAATGTTTGGGCCGCCACTTGACCCGGTTCACTCATTTTCCCCCAGGTTTTGCGAAGGATGCTGATCATCTTTTCTGATGACAGTTTGGCAATCAACTCATCAAATTGATACTGTAAAAAAACCAAACACAATGCATTTTCAATGGTTTGAACCTCTTCATCACTTTTCAATTTTTGCTTACGAACAATTTCTTTAACCCGATCTATGGTTGATTGGTCGTAACCCACCCCACCTAAGAGCGAAGCGGCCTTTTCTGCATGAAAACGAGACAAATCCGATCGCCAAGTGAGGTATCCAACCCTGCCTTCGGGATATTGATTCCGTGCAATTTCCCAACGCCCTATATGCTGGCATCGTGATGCTAGCAACAATGCCTCACTAGCATTAGGGGCTAACTTTTTAACCCATTCATGTAATTTAATGGCATAAAAGTACTCCGAAGGGTATATAACACCCTCCCAGGTTACAATCTCTGGTGCCTGTTTGTTGTATTCATCAAATTTTTCGAAGGCCTGTTCTAACTTCGTCATACCTAATATTTATTTTTTAGCCTTAAAAATCAGCTCAATTTTAGTCATTCTTGGATAATCATACGCTGTGCTTTGTGTGGACATAGAAAAGGAATCTGATGTTACACTAGCCGGTTTAATAGTCCACGCGCCGCCTTTTTGATCTTTCGCAGCTATACTTACTTCCGTGGGACCTACCTGCCAATGCAAAATCATTGGTTTTTCATCTCCTTTAAATAGCCCCTCAAAATCGCCATTCGACTTAAATTGAACGGTTTCCATGTATCGATCAAAGTCTATACCGCCAAACTGCTGTATCATTTTCCCGTCTTTAAAAGTGATGCCGTCGTTGACCAAAATCTGGTCAATATACCAAATTTTGGTAGCGAGCAATTTTTGAGAAGCCTCGGCCGGGTCTTTGGCGGCTTGGCCACAGCCCAGCATTCCGCAGATCAAGACGAGTACCCCTGCATACCATAATGTCCTCCGTATATAACCCAGTAAAGTCAAATCGTTCTCCATATCTAAACCTATAAAACAAGTTCTTCAAATAACCTTTGCAATGTTTCCTGAGGATTATGCGAAAATCCCGGATGAACCTTGGATGCTTGTACCACGCTGCTTCGGGTTGCGGTAAGCCAACGAAACCGAGATGCAAGTGGTAACGCACCAAGGGCACCACCCTTCTTTCCACCGATACAAATTTGATCCCAGGCTTTTAAAAAACATTCAATTTCGCTCGAATCGGTATCTGCGTTCAGGGCATGAATTTTCTTTTCATCCACCTGATATATTACTTTTAAAAATTGCTCTGATGCGCAATACAAAATTACACCTGCATTAATAAACTCTTCCCGTTCCACCCTGGGTACAACGCGAATAACGGCATACTCAAATAAGTGTTTTTCTTGCATTTTGGGCTTCATTTACAAATACATCTGAAACTGAGATTCTCGATATCAAAAATTGAGCGTATACATTTCTCATATCCTCAGCATCCTCATCGGGGGCATTGCTGATCAACCATTCCTCGGGGACCAAATTCACCACGGCACAAATCTTCTCAGGGGTCAGCAAAGCGACAAATTCGGCATTTACCTTTTCTAAATCGCCGGCAAAAGGCAACAATACATGGTCCTTTACCTGTACAAATGGGCGCTTTGACTGCTCCTCCCAGTTTTCCCAGGAATGGTGAAAGTATAGCGATGCGCCGTGGTCAATCAACCACAATTCTTTGTGCCACATCAGCATATTGGTATTGCGTACGGTGCGATCCACATTCGTGAGCAGGCAGTCGAGCCAGACAATCTTGGAAGCAAGCAGAGAATCAATAGGTGTCACCAGTGGATCGTAGGTTATTGCCCCCGACAAATAGTGCATCGCTAAGTTGAGTCCCGCACTCGACCTTAACAAATCTTGTATTTCTTCATCCGCTTCGGTTCTTCCAAAGGCTTCGTCTAGATTCGCAAAAACAATTTCAGGCATACGCAAGCCCAATAGCCGACTAATTTCACCTCCGATCAACTCAGCGATCAAAGCTTTTACACCTTGCCCTGCCCCACGAAATTTAAGTACGTACAAAAAATCGTCATCCGCTTCGGCAAGGGCCGGTAGCGAACCACCCTCCCGGAGAGGTGTTATATAGCGCATCACATTCACCGTACGCAGCGCTGGTGGTTGATTGCTCATTGTTCCAGTTTTAAATGATTCACAATAATATGAAGTTTTAAAATTAGAACCATTTGCGGCAATAGCGCTTTAAAAAAATCAGAAAAATAGCAGAGTTTGCATTTACAAAGTAAGCTTATTGCCATAACAGGCTGATTTTGATTTATCTGGCAAAAATTTATATTTCTTGAATGAGAAAGATCAATACAACAGCACACGACAATTTCATACGGGCTATTCTTTCCGATAAAGAAATTGCCGTTGCTTATTTTCAAAGCTTCTTGCCATCTTCTCTGGCTAAACAATTGGATTTCGACACATTAACTCAGATACCAGATACTTACCTTTCCGAAAGTCTACAAAAATCTATGTCTGATATGGTGTTTTCATGTGCTTTAAGAAATAGGTCGGAAAGTATCAGCATTGCACTATTGATCGAACATAAAAGTTACCCCGATAAATACACGCCTATACAAATAGGTAGCTACATTTTTTCGGGATACGAAAAACAACTTAAAAATAACGAACCGCTTTCTCTGATTGTCCCATTGCTACTATACCATGGCAAAGGAAAATGGGAATACAGAAAGGTTTCAAGTTTGTTTCCAAACTCCCTTTCAGAATGGAAACAGTATATTCCGGATTACGATTATATTTATAATAATCTTGGAGGAATATCTGATGAGGAAGTAGAAAAGTTGCAAAACAAATTCCTCTTAGCCTCTCTGCTTGCTCTTAAATACAGTTTTCAAAAGAATTGGTTGGCGCAGAATGCAATCAGGATCTTGATTTTATCTGAAAATGTAGCCGAGAACTTACAGCGTAATTTAGCTGTTTACCTATTTGCAAATAGTAACTTAAATGAACAGGAAATCGTAAATTTACTCGAATCTCTACCGTTAAAACTGAAAGAAACTGTGATGAATACACTAGATATCGTTGAAGAAAAGGGCGTCAAAAAAGGAATTGAAATGGGTGTAACCAACGTCGCTAGAAATTTACTTTTGAATACCGATTTCTCTATGGAAAAAATTGCAACACTTACAGGTATGTCCGTAGAATCGGTTGCAAAAATCAGGAATAAAATGACCCGCTAATTCATAAAAAAGGAGGCCGAAGCCTCCGTCTTATATACGTTAAGTTTGAGCTATTTTCCTTCCAACGTCAACGCTTTAAAACTTTTAGTCAAATCCGTTAGTGATTTTTCTACTCCCATTCTTTCCAAAGATGAGGCTCCTACAAAACCCTGAGCGTCCGTTTTATCCAGGATAATTCTAACATCATCAGGGGTGTTTACAGGTCCACCATGCGCCAGGAAGAAAATTTGCGGATTTACTTCACGAGCCGCTTCCACAATTTTTTGAGTCCGCTCGATGGCATCATCCATCGTACAAGATGCCTCTACCACGCCAATGGAACCTCCTACAGTAGTTCCCACGTGCGCAATAATAGCATCGGCACCCGCTTCTGCCATCTGGCGTGCCTCCTCGGGTGTAGCCACATATACAATAGAGAATAAATCCATTTTAGTGGCTAAACGCACCATTTCCACTTCCTTTTCAAAACCCATTCCGGTTTCTTCCAATACGTTTCTAAAGTGGCCATCTACGATAGAATGTGTCGGAAAATTATTGATTCCTGAAAAACCCATTTCTTTCACTTTTAACAAGTGATGCCACATTCTGCGTCGTGGATCGGAACCATAAACCCCACAGATTACAGGTACTTCCTCTACCACCGGCAATACCTCAAACTCACCGATCTCCATTGCCACAGCGTTCGCATCACCATAGGCCATTAGCCCTGCCGTAGAACCGTGTCCTGCCATTCTGAAACGTCCGGAGTTGTATATAATAATTAAATCAGCACCGCCCTTTTCTATAAACTTGGCACTAATTCCTGTACCGGCGCCGGCGGCTATAATGGCTTTATTCTGATCGAGCGTCGCTTGAAGACGGTCTCTTACTTCTTGTCGGGTATATGGATTACCCTTTCCTGTCCATGGATTTGGCATATATATAAATCGTTGTTTCTATTACTATTATGAATGATTGTCTTTCGTAAGTATTTCCAACAGAGTTTCGACCAGGAAATCGGCAAATTCCGGACTGTTGATATGAGCATCTTGTTCTAATACTTTCACATGTTCCGCAGCCGATTGTTTAATGGCCTCAAACAAGACCTGATCTGTTTTAGGTTCATAAAAAATACCCCCTTCGGCATCTACCTGTGATATTCCCTGTAAAGGTAAAACGACAGCGGTAGGCCCGGAAGAACGGTTTACACTTTGTGTAATCCGCTTTCCAAATATTTCATTTTCATCGGCATTCGTTCGCATTAAAGTTACATCGGGTGCCCAGCTATAAAACGACCTTTCCTTAAAACGTACAGGAACAGTATCGGGATGGCCAAAATTAACCATATCCAGACAACCCGGCACCACTACCTGCGGAATTCCCATTTCAGTGGCGGCCGTCAACCGGCTTGGTCCTGCACTGCAAATACCACCACACAAATCGTCGGCTAATTCAGTGGTTGTAACATCCAATACGGCATCAAAAACGCCCTCTCGTATCAGCGCCTCCATCGTGCTGCCACCTACCCCGTTTGCATGGAAAGCCAAGACCTCATACCCCAAATCTTCCAGTCTCCGGGTACAATGATTCACACAAGCTGTGGTATTGCCAAACATACTGATGGCAATGGACTTTTTATCATTACTCTTTGTATTACGAGATATAGAAGCCATGGCACAAATAGACGCAGCCGCCTGTTCTATCAATACTTCTATCACTCCATTTAATCCGGCCACATCCACTACGGATGGCATCAGCGTAATATCTTTATTGCCGATTTGACGCGACAAGTCTTTTGAAGCTACTGTGCTCAAACACAGTTTAGGAATACCAAAAGGTACTGTTTGCATTGCTGCAAGGGCAATGTAGGTTCCTCCGCCTCCACCCATCCCCACCACTGCTTTTACCTGACCTGCATCTACCAATTTGGAAACAATTTTTGCAGCCCCTATTCCCATTACATCCATGGCCAAGCCACGATCCTTTTTTCTACGTAGATCTGCGATATGCGCTCCACCTTCCAGTGCCACCACATCGGACTCAAAGTCTACATGAAAACTTGCAGAGGTGGACATCACCCCCGTATTGACCATGATTACTTTCTCACCCGACTGTACAATTTTTTCTCTCAGAAAAGCAAAAACCTCTCCCTTCGTATCAAAACAGCCTAAAATTACGATCGAACCTTCGGTTGTGGACATATGGTAATATTAGTTTTCTGTTGCTATTGAATTTTCGTTTCTGGACCATTCACTCCATGAACCTACATATAGTGAGGCATTACCTAAACCTGCGTCGGATAATGCTAATAAAGTGTGGCAGGCTGTTACGCCAGATCCGCAGTGTACGATTACCTTTTCAGGATCCCGGCCATCCAGTGCCGTGGTGTATTTCTTTTTCAGCACTGACGTTGGCAAAAATTCACCTTTGTCATCCAAATTGGTTGTATAGGGCACATTAACGGCCCCCGGTATATGACCAGCCACTAGATCAATCGGTTCACTTTCTCCCCGGTATCGATAATTTTCACGCACATCTATTACCAAATAATCGTCTTTGGAGGCCGCCTCAGCAACTTCATGCATAGTTACCACAGGCCAAATCCATTCTTTAAATCTATAGTCCGACGATTGTTGTTGCTCCCCTTCTCCCTTAACCACTTCGTAACCCGCAGCAGCCAAAGCCTGAATTCCTCCACTGATTACATAAACAGCCTCATGACCGGCCGATTTAAGCATCCACCAAAGGCGAGCTGCCGCATTAGCGCCATTCTTATCATCATAAACAACCACCGTGGAGCTTGGTTGAATACCTATGGCAGATATGTATGCCGAGAACTTTTCAGGAGAGGGTAACGGATGACGTCCCCCGTGTGCGGCATCAGCTCCTTTTTCAGATAAATCCGTTTCTAAATCCGCAAAGATCGCGCCTTTCGCATGTCCACTTTTATAACGGTCCCAAGCATCGGCACCTCCACGGGCATCCACCAATACCAAATGCTTATCATCCGCAGATAAATCCTTAAATTCATTTATCGTTAAAATTCCCATTATTATCAATATTTAAGCCCTTGTATGGTCAAAATAAGCCCTAAAACTCGTAAGAAAAAAGAATTCCGGTAAGCCTGTCACCATAATTTTGTGGTTGAAAATTCCAAATGAACAACCAGCCCCAGCGCTTCTTTCCAACAGTGTTCCTAGCGTAACACCGAAATTTTAACCTTAACCAACTCATAATCGTCCAACTGGCTGGTTACCGAAAAGGCACTTTTGCCAATAATCGACTCCAGTGTTTCCTGGTCCGAATAAACCTGAGGATCATTCAAATCGTCCACAAACTTTCCGTTTAGAATATGTCCCCACACCGGCTTTTCATCTGTTGAATCTTTTCTTTTAAAAGTCTGCATACCTTTCTCTATTAATTATTAAACTACCTACGATTCATACCTCAGTATATAAAAAACGCCTGACGGCTATTTCTACCCTTGCTATACACCCAGCCAACCCAACATACAATCATCAAAAAACCTTCTAACGTTTCGATTAAAAATACAATCTATTATATGGACAATAATTGGTAATCGACTACCTTGCTCACAAACTTTTACTTTTTCAATTTAAATTAGATCTATTCTATGAAAACACCCTGTAAACTATGGACCCTTGGCTTATGTCTGCTTGGCCTTAATACGCTCAGTTACGCGCAAACAGGCGTAGGAACAAAGGCACCGCGTAATGCGGAAGTTTTCATGGACGGTAGCAGAAAAATGTTGGATGAAAAATGGATTTACTGGGAAGGTCCCCGACTAGCTGCCAAACCGCCCATTAAATGGACCGTTGTGAAAGATCCAGAAGGCAAAGGTACTGTGGTGGATTGTTTCGACCCAGCTGCTGCGGGCGGGTTATATGGAGCGGCCGACCTGGTTACCAAAAAGCAATTCAGGGACTTTCGGGCGCATGTTGAATTTTTTATAACTCAACCAGGAGGTAACAGTGGTGTGTACCTTCAGAACAGATATGAGATACAGGTACTTGACGGCGACACCACTTCACATGGCATGGGAGCGGTCATCAATGAAACGGCTTCACCTTATCACGCCTATAAAGGTGTAGGCAAATGGAATTCATATGACATTCTATTTAGAGCAGCCCGTTTTAAGGATGGCAAATTGGTGGAACAACCGTTGGTAACGCTCTACTTCAATGGAAAAAAAGTACATACCAATCATGCCATCAGTCAGGTTTGGGGAGGACCAAATTCAGGAATAGATGGCGGTAATGATAAAGGTAAGGGTATCACCGATCGGCCGGGTGGTTTAAAACTTCAATCAGAAGGGCATCATGTTTTGTACCGAAACATCTGGATCAAAGAAGAAAACCTTACTGCTGCCAATACAGACTTCTAAAAATATCTTCACTCAACAAACAAAACCATGATGCAGCTGGATGAACAGAAAGCCCAATTTACTTTCAAAATGCAACAGGAAGTAAGATGGAGCGATATGGATGAAATGAAGCACGTCAACAACGCGGTTTATCTCACCTATTTTGAACAGGCGCGCATAGCCTATATGGCGGAAGCTTGTGCCTGGAATTGGGCAGAAACAGGGGCAATACTGGCTAATGCACACGTCGATTACTATAAACCGATTGTGTACCCAACTCCCACGTTTATCTACGTTAGAGTAAGTAAAATGGGGACAAAAAGTTTTGAAATTAGCTATATGATCACTTGTGATATTTCCGGTCGTGAAGAAATCATGACCACCGGTTATACCACACTTGTAGTTTTTGACTATACCACGAATCGCAGTATCCCCATACCCGAATCGGTTCGCCAGCGTATCATGGACTATGAAAAAGCTACATCTTTACACCAAAGCCAGTGATACTATGTACAAATATTACAAAGTGCTGGTTCTACTTTTTGCCTTAAATGGACCAACTGTTTATGCACAAACCTTCGATACAACCGGACTGGACGCCTTACTGGACTCTTTGAACCAAAAGGACAAAGCCATGGTAAGCATTGCTATATCTAAAAACGGAAAGCTGCTCTATAAAAGAGCAATCGGTCAAGCTGTTTTATCGGAAACTGGAAATGTTCCTGCAAACAGTGGAACGCGCTACCGCATCGGATCAATTACCAAAACTTTTACCGCTACCATTATTTTTCAACTGATCGATGAAAAGAAGCTTTCACTGGCAACTACGCTAGACCACTATTACCCGCAGGTAAAGAATGCCCGTACAATTACCATTGGAAACTTACTGAATCACCGCAGCGGCATACACAATTTCACGAACGATGCGGCCTATTGGCAATATATGACATTCCCTAAGACACAAGCAGAAATGCTGGAGATCATTGCTGCCACGAAGCCAGATTTTGAACCCAATGCGCGGACGGAGTACAGTAATGCCAATTACGTTTTGCTGGGCTATATCATTGAGAAGATTACGAAGCAGTCTTATGCACAAAACCTTGCATCGCGTATTACCGAACCTTTAAATCTGAAAGCGACACAATTTGGCGGCAAAACCGACATTCGTAAACAGGAAAGCTATTCCTATAAAAGGGATAAAAAATGGGTAAAGCAGCCCGAGACAGATCTGAGTATTCCGGCAGGTGCAGGAGCAATGCTATCTACCCCAAGTGATCTCACCCTATTCATGACAGCTTTGTTGCAAGGCAAGCTTACATCCGCAGAAAGTTTGGTCCACATGAAAACCATGGTGGATGACGTGGGCATGGGTTTGTTTCGAGTCCCTTTCTATAATAAATTCGGATTTGGTCACGGTGGTAACCTTGATGGGTTTGCCTCCCTGGCATATTACTTACCGGAAGGTGAATACGCAGTTGCGATCTGTTCTAACGGAATTGCGTATCCGCTTAATGACCTATTAATTGCTGTGCTAAGCACCTGCTATAATATGCCTGTTGCAATGCCGTCGTTTAAAACCATCAGCATTAGTCCTCAGGAACTCGACAAATTTACCGGTTTGTATTCCAGCAAGCATATACCGCTCAAAATCACGGTTACACGAAAGGACAGTACACTCATCGCCCAAGCCACAGGACAAGCCCCTTTTGAACTGACACCCACCGAAAAGTTTATATTCATTTTTGACGCTGCCGGTATTACCATAGAGTTCGATCCAGAGGGTGGTCAATTCATACTGAAACAGGGCATGGGAAATTACTTGTATACCAAAGAAAAATAAAGATATTCGGGATCTCATTTATCAGTATAACCTATGAAACGTACTTTACTAACCGCATTATTTTTAACATGGGGTTTGACTTCGTTTGCACAAAAAGTACCCACCTTCCCGGTTGGGCAGATCAAAACCTCCATGGGCGAAATTCTTTTTTGGCTTTACGACGAAACACCAAACCACAAAGCAAGCTTTATAAAACTTGCCAACGCCAATTACTGGGACTCGTTTACCTTCAACCGTGTGATCAAAAATTTCGTGGCTCAGGGAGGTTGTCCGGATACACCCGAGGGATTTGCCGACTCTCCGTATTTACTTAAACCTGAATTTAACAGCAAGTTACGACATGTATATGGCGCTGTTGGAGCAGGTCGAGACGATAATCCGCAAATGTTATCCGCCGGGTGCCAGTTTTACATTGTTCAGGACCGTAACGGAATTGCCCGTTTAGATGATAAGTATACCGTATATGGTCAGGTTTTTCAGGGTATGGACGTTGTCGACAAAATTGTTAGTGTAAATACCGATTCTACCGACGCTCCAAAAGTACCCATTAAGTTAGATGTAAACGTCATTCAAATGACCGAAAAAGAGTTAACGCAAAAAGGTTTCAAGCGTTAAACTTTCGATATACAAACGCAAAAAGGCCCGTCCACTTCAAAAACGGACGGGCCTTTTGCTGCTTTAAAACCTGATTATTTCTTCTTGTAATCGATCTTGAAGATCGTTCCGTTCAGGTCATCTGTAACGTATAGAGCTCCATCCGGTCCCTGTGCCAAACCACAAGGGCGGTGTTGTATAGGCCCGGTAGGTTTAACCAGATCCGTACCAGCGAAGTTGTCGGCAAAAATCTCCCATTTACCCGGCTTACCATTTACAAATGGAACAAAGGCGACCAAATACCCTTTGTTTAGCTGAGGTGACTGTCCGTGGAAGGCAATGAAAGCTCCATTTTTATATCGAGCCGGGAACATATTCCCCGTATAAAACAATAAATCATTAGGCCCTAAGTGAGCAGGAAATGCGGCCACCGGATTGATCGCCTTTTCACCAGAGGTCTTTTTACCATCACCACCATACTCCGGTGCCAACATTTTCTTATTCTGAAAATGATCATAATAGATATATGGCCAGCCAGCATCATCGCCCTCCTTCAATTTGTATAGCGTTTCGGCAGGCAATTCTGCACTATGCTTCGGCGTATAGTATTGCGGATAAAAATCATGAAACTTACCTCGCCCATGAACCGCTGCGAACAAGGAATTGGATTTGCTATCCCAATTGATCGCAACGGCATTTTTAACCCCTGTTGCATAACGTACACCATCAGCAAATCCCTGACCCAATTTATTTGCATTGAATTTCCAGATACCGCCAGCCGAATCCAGGATAGTACAAGGGCTCATCCCCTCGCCTTTTCCCTTCACACGACAGTCGTCGCTGTATGAGCCTATCGTTACATACAAATTGGATTCACCATCCATTGCCAGAGGCTTAGCGTTATCCCGACCATGATCTACCAGCCCATCTACAATCTTTTCCGGAGCATCGAAATTGATCACTTCGTCCTTATCGTTCAGTTTGTACCGATATACGGCGCTATTGGAAGAACTGTATAAGTAACCATTTTTGATCAAAACACCGGTACCTGGGTAATCGCCGAACATTTTTTGCTCATCAATAACTCCGTCCTTGTCGGTATCACGCAATACATAAATGCCTTTCCCGTCTTTGAGCTTGGATAACTTTACATAAATATCTCCATTTTTACCCACGGCGATGTGCCGCGTATTCCCTAGATCGGTACCTAGAATTTTGGCTGAGAATCCTGCTGGTAATTTCACCTCTTTGGCCTCAATCACCTTACCATTCAAAGGTAAGTCAACTGCCTTTTCAGTAAGAATGAAGCCCGTTAAACCCGCCGCGGCGGCGCATAAAGCTGTTAGCGTAAAAAATTTTCTTTGCATGTACTAAAATTATTGTGTTAGAAATTCGAAGCAACAAACAGACCTAAAAAGCTCTGAATATACACGTTAATACTTAAATCCAACCAAGTTACTTTTTCTACTATAAAAAACTGTGAATGTTTTTTACAGCCACTTCTATACAATTTCTAAACGTTGAATTAAATTGCAGCCAAATTCTACAAACATTAACAATTTACTTAACTAAAATCTGAAACGATATGGGACCATTTGGTGACGATGATGACGATTTTTATGATGACGACCTAGCTGGTGATGAACTAGCATCGGATGACATTTTCCGTCGTGGCCTAAAAGATGAAGACATCGATCCTGAGTTTGTTGGCCGTGAAAAACTGTCTGATGAAGACAACGACCGTTGGGACGACAAGGATATAGATGACGACATGATTGAGGAAGACTTGGACATCCTGGGTTCAGAACTTGACGACGACGATGATGACTTTTAAATCATAATAGTGGCAGTTAAAAAATGGTCAATCGTATGACTGACCATTTTTCCTCCCGTCATGATTTAATTGATAAACATCTCATCGACGAGCAGCAATGCGCGTTTCCCCTTGTTCCGGTGCCAATCTGGAATTTCCGTCAACGGTTTTCCAACAATTTTAAGAAAAGTAACCGTTTCCGGGGAAAATTTAACTTCTATTGACTTCAAACTTGGCACCTCACCTTTTACAGGGAGTTTTGCCTTTACTTTACCCAATAATTTTAATTGATCGGGATTATTACCTCCCCAAACCTCTATTAAGCCCGGTGGAAAAATTCCCGTGTCTTCCTCTGTCATGTAGCGTATGCCGACCGAAGAAATCTTAACCGGTTTATAGAATTGCCCCAAAAGATCCATATCGTTATCCCGAACACCAGCCCAATTATTGGCCCAAGCCGGATTATTTGCTCCTATAACCCCCAATTTGTGATCAAAAAAAGTGTGGGCGCCTTCGGCCTGATGCACCCGGTTGAGTGGGGCAAGTAATTTCACACTATCTGGTTTAAACATTCCCCGATAGAAATCAAATGTGGCAACATCACTTCCGAACCACCCCGCTTTATAGGCCCTCACTTTCAATGTAGCTGGCTCATGCAATACCATTTTACCGTCAAAAATTGGAGATGCAATACTATCTGGTTCGGAACCGTCCGTTGTATACCTTAAATCAACACCTTTTATCGAATGTTTCAATTGAACCGAAAGCTCGGTGGCAAAAACCATGGAAGCATTTTTCACCTCCGGCAAATTAAGTTTTAATGGATTTTTACCATCATCTACAAACCCTCCGATCACAGACACAGTTCTATTGTTTTTTTGCAACTGAGCAATCTGCTCGGGTGTTAAATTGGTTTCCCATAATGTTATAGCCTTTAAGCTTCCGATCGAGGATATTACCTTACCCAAAGCAGCAAAATCTAGCTTGGTTCCTGAAATAGAAAGGTATTTTAAATGTTTCAGCGTTACCAAATGTTGCAAACCTGTCGCCGTGATATCCGTAAAGTTCAAATCCAACCGTCTTAGATTTTCTAATTTGGCTACGGATTTTAAATCTATATCTTTTACCGGCAGCTTATTCAAATTTAATGTAACAACCTGTTTCTTCACTGCATCAAGTTCCTCCAACTGCTTCCCATTAAATTCATTCCGATTATATATATTCACCGACAACGCCGGTGAATCCTTTGCCAATGGCGTTATGGTTCGATAGTCATTATTAAGTTTAGCAATGGTTTCTTCTCCCACAGGATCGAAGTCGTAAATATCCGCTGCATCCGCCGGTTTCAAGTGCCTCACGGCAATAATACGCAAGGAATCCGTATTGGGAAGCTCTATTAATTTCATGGTAAAATCGGCGTTTTGCTTAATCCAGAGAGAAAGAAGAATAGTTTCATCCGGTGTAAGTTGCGCTTTACCCG
>CALGRQ010000272.1 GCA_937880795.1 uncultured Dyadobacter sp.
AAACAATATTTCGATTTTTTATCAGCATACAGCGCGGTGAGCCAGGGACATTGTCATCCCAAAATTATTGGTGCAATGGTGGAGCAGGCACAAAAACTTACCCTTACCTCCCGTGCCTTTTATAATGATCAGCTGGGAAAATGTGAAAAAATGCTCTGTGAATACTTTGGCTACGACAAGGCCCTCATGATGAACAGTGGTGTAGAAGGTGGTGAAACCGCCTTAAAACTTACCCGAAAATGGGCCTATAAAGTGAAGGGAATTGCACCCAATAAAGCCAAAACGGTATATGCTTCCGGCAATTTCTGGGGAAGAACATTGGCGGCCATTTCCTCCTCCACCGATCCATCCAGTACGGACGATTACGGACCTTTCCTGCCAGGAGTGATCATTATTCCCTACGATGATTTGGATGCCCTTGAAAATACACTAAAAAGTGACCCAGATATTGCAGGTTTTATGGTTGAACCTATACAGGGCGAAGCTGGTGTGGTAGTGCCCAAAGAAGGTTATTTAAAAGGTGTCCGCGACTTGTGCACCCAATATAATGTGCTGTTCATAGCAGACGAAGTTCAAACGGGTATAGGACGTACCGGGAAACGTCTGGCCTGTGACTGGGAAAATGTAAAACCAGATATATTGGTGTTGGGCAAAGCACTTTCAGGAGGTACCATACCGGTTTCCGCTGCATTGGCCAATGATGAAATCATGCTTACCATTGCGCCCGGAGAACACGGATCTACTTATGGTGGCAACCCCTTAGCCTGTGCAGTAACCATGGCGGCACTTGAAGTAGTAACCGATGAAAAACTGGCAGAAAATGCCGAAGCGATGGGACGGCTTTTCCGCGCTCGCATGCAAGCACTACAACAAGAATGCAATTTAATTGAAACAGTAAGGGGTAAAGGCCTGTTGAACGCCATTGTAATTAACGATTCTGAGGACAGCCATACCGCAATGGACTTATGCTATGAGATGATGAACCGAGGGTTGCTTTGCAAACCAACCCATGGCAATAAAATACGTTTTGCGCCACCTTTGGTTATTAACGAAGTACAAATGAACGAAGCCTGTGATATCATCTGTGATGTTTTCACGCAATTCAACAAATAGGTATATGCGATTAACATGCTTATTGGTAATGCTGATACTTGCCGTAGGCATGTATGCTTGCAAGGAAAAAACCGTAGAGCCGGCCACGGATACGCAAACCAATGATTGGATCCTATCCAATATGAAATACTGGTATTATTGGAATGACAAAATACCAGCCAACCCAGACCGGAACTTGGATCCAGCTGCGTTTTTCAGCTCACTATTGAATAAATACGACAAAACTACCAATCCCAACGGAGATCGGTTTTCGTGGATACAGGAAAGTGCTGATGAACTGGAATCGTCGCTGAACGGAAAAATCGAAACGACGGGCATGGATTATAAATTGGTATACTACCCCACCGGAACTACCAATGTAATTGGCATTGCCTTATATGTCCAACCCCATTCACCTGCCGCCAAAGCAGGTTTTAAGCGTGGCAATATATTTACGCATGTCAATGATCAGAAGTTAACCGCAAGCAATTACAATCAACTTCTTCGGGCAGAAGGCACGCTCACGTTTACGATGGCTACGATCAACGATGCGGGCGTGGTGACGGAAAGTACAGAAAAAAAACAGGCAGCCCGTATATCATTGCAGGAAGACCCTATACACTTCGATACGCTTTTTCAGATAGGAGCTAACAAAATCGGATACATCGTATACCATCAGTTTGTACCGGGTCCCGATAGCATCGACGGCTCGAAGGCATATGACCAAAAACTAGATGGTATTTTTGCGAAATTTAAGTCCGCCAATACCAATTCACTCATATTGGATCTGCGTTACAATGGAGGCGGTTATGTGAGCTCGGCTACCAACCTGGCTAGTCTGATAGGGAAAATTTCAGCCAACGATATTTTTTATTACAAAGAGTATAACCAAACTGTAACCCCTACGCTTAAAAAGCAATATGGAGACAGCTTCTTTTTTGAAAAGTTTCAGACCAAATCGCAGAACATTGGCGCAAACCTGAACAACCTGATCATTCTCACCTCCAAAAGTTCAGCATCTGCCAGCGAACTGCTCATCAATGGGCTAAAACCGTTTATGAATGTGGTACTTATTGGCGATGTTACTTATGGTAAAAATGTTGGCTCAATAACGCTAACAGGCAAAGACAAGGGGATTAAATGGGGCATGCAACCCATCGTAACCAAATCATTCAATAGCCTAAAGCAGTCCGATTATTCCGTAGGATTCACCCCCGACGAGCACGTCACAGAGGGAATTCGATTATTTCCATACGGCAACATAAACGATCCCCTTCTCAACAAAGCCCTATCCCGCATCACAGGTTCGCCTCTTACCACCCACTGCAACAGATAAGGTACAGGAAGTAGGTTCTTCCCTAACCACAAAAGCGGGCGGTAGCAATATGTTTTTTGAACGATAATTATTTTTATTGTTAAATTTTTTATTTAAAATAGAACGTCCATTCAAACACGGCATGGTTTTTGATCTATTGAAGCGAATAATTTCACAATAAACTCAAATAGAAAATATGGGAATTTTAACCTGGATTATCGTAGGATTATTGGCAGGAGCCATTGCAAAAGCACTTCACCCGGGAAA
>CALGRQ010000273.1 GCA_937880795.1 uncultured Dyadobacter sp.
AAATTTACATTTGTTTCACTTAAAATGGGACTCAAACCATGCTAAACCCCATCCATTTTCATTGCGTAACGGCACTCCAGGGACCCCTTAAATTTTTATCCTGAGGTAAAGCACCTAACTTTGTCGGCATTTTCATAATAGAAAACACGATTTATCAGTTTTCTATATACACTTTAACTTTTACCCGTTACGAATTCGGATTAATATGCTAAGACCACTTTTGTTTTTATACCTTATATTAGCTTGTATTGTCACTTCTTGCCGCAAACCTGTACCAGTCAATCAGGTAGTTTCAACAGAAACAGCACCTTTATTGGAAATAGGTTCTGAAAAGTTTACGGAAAAGGATTTTCTGGATTCCTATGAAAAAAATAAAGCAGCAAGTGATTCTTTGAAGGTGCTTACAAAGGAGGAGTATCTACGGTTATTCACAGATCAGAAGTTAAAAGTTCTTCAAGCGAAAAATCAGGGAAAAGACACCACTACATTTTTCAAGGAACAGATCAAATCATATAAAGAACAACTGGCGAAGAACTTTTTAGTGGATAAAAATTTGGTTGAAAAACTATCGCTGGAAGCCTATAATCGACTGAAACAGGAAGTTAGAGCATCACATATACTTATACCCGTGGCGGAAGATGCTGCGCCTGCCGACACCCTCGAAGCTTATCGTGCAGCCCAGGCTCTTGCTGGCCGATTAGGCGAAGGGGCTGACTTTGGTGACATGGCTGCTCGCTTTTCGAAAGATCCATCTGCAGTCAAAAATCGTGGAGACCTAGGATATTTCACTGCGTTTCAAACCGTATATCCCTTTGAAACAATCGCTTATACGCAACCGATTGGAAAGGTTTCCAAACCTATTCGTAGCAAAACAGGCTATCACCTGATTAAAGTCACCGATAGAAGAAGCAACCGCGGAATGGTGCAAATTGCCCACATCATGATACGTGTTGATTCCACATCCACACCTGTGCAAAAGGAATTGGCAAAAACCACCATTGAGGAAGCCTATACGAAACTTCAATCCGGATTGGACTGGAACAAAGCTGTTGAAAGTTATTCTACGGACACTCAATCTAAAAAGAATGGAGGCAAACTACCGATGTTTGGCATTGGGCAGATGGTTACCGAAATTGAAGAAGCGGCATATAGCCTTACCAAGCCCGGCACCTACGCTAAGCCAGTTTTAACAATGTATGGCTGGCATATTGTAAAATTAATTGAAAAGCGTGGCATTGAAAGTTACGAAAACATGGCTCCTTCTTTGCGCCAGAAAGTAGTAACCGATTCTCGGGGTAAGGTACTGGAACAAGCTGCGGCTCAACGTTTGAGGAAGAAGTATAAGATCGAAGAATTTCCAGAGACCTGGAATCTTGTGGCCGCCTTGGCGGATAGTACATTACTAACCGGCAAATGGGATTATGCAAGAGCTACGTCAGCCGACTGGTCAACAAAAGTTCTTTTTTCGATTGAAAGAAGAGGGTTTTATGCTTTGGAGTTCTTAAATGAGGTAAAGAGAATTCAAAAACCTAAGCCTAAAACGGGGTCCTATCAAGTGATTTTCAGAAAATACTTTGAGGACTATCTCACAGAAAAATTGACAGAGCATGAGCGGGCTAATCTGGAAGATGCTAGTCCAGAGTTCAAAAGCCTGATCGTTGAAATAAGAGAAGGAGTATTGCTTTCGCAAATAATGGAAGAAAATGTTTGGCAAAAATCGCTTGCTGATTCTGTTGGTCAATTAAAGTTTTACGAGGCCAATAAATCCTTGTTTCCGCAACCAGAACGAGCCAAGGGGCGTTTGATCGTTGCTACTGATACACAGACCATTGAAGCAATCAAAAAAACTTTACAACAAGCACCTTACAAACTAGAGAGAAAAGGAACAGAATTGTTGTTTGCAGAAGGAATCGACGATTTAAGTAAACGTCAAATAGACGAATTGTATGAGATATATGCCGTTATGCAAAAGAATCCCGACTTTTTGGTAGAAATTTCCGGATATCGTTCCAATTCGGAGTCGGAGTCTATGTCGGCTAGTCGAATAAAAAATGTTGTCAAATACCTTAATTCTAAAAACATTTCCATCGTACGTATCATCGAAAAAGATTATGGGTCGTACCGTCAAAGCATGGAACCTGATCGAAACAGAAGAATTTCGTTCCAATTTTACAGCAACTCAACAAAAGACGTCGAAAAAGCGTATAATTCAGAAACACCGGATGCCGTCATCATTCGGGAAGGTTATTTCACGAAGGAGAACCCATTAACCACCAAATTTAAGTGGCAAACAGGTGAACAACTGATTACTAGCAGCGGTAAAGCAAGCTGGTTGAAAGTAGATAGCATTGAGCCAGCACGATTAAAGACGTTTAAAGAAGCAAGAGGTAGTGTGATCAATGCATATCAGATAGAGCTCGAAAAACAGTTGCTTTCTAAGCTGAATCAACAATTTCCGGTAAAAGTGAATCAAGAAGAATTAGAAAAAATCAAGCGTTAAAATGTATTTTAGCGTTTTAAATGAATAGTAAGATAGAAACACACGCAAAACCTTGCTTAAATCAGAGAAGAACTTAATAATTCATATGAAAATAAATAAACTAATTGCGCTCAGTCTGATTGCAATTGTATCGTTGGTTTCTAGCTCATTGAGCTACGGTCAAGGTCAAAAAGGAGTTACCATTGACAAGATTATTGCCCGTGTTGATAATCACTACATTTTAAGTTCAGAGCTTGAAGAAATGGTTCAGAGCTATAAGGCAAATGGGCAAAAGGCTCCGGAAAAATGCCAGTTGCTTGAATCGCTGATTATCAACAAAATGCTTCTTGCAAAAGCCGAGATTGACTCCGTTACCGTTGAAGACAAGGAAGTTGACAATGAACTCGATGGGAAAATGAGCTATATGATCCAACGGTTTGGTTCGGAAAAGAACATCGTGGAAGCGTATGGAAAAAGTATCGAGAATCTGAAAACGGAATTACGTAATCAGGTGAAGGACCAGAAGATTGTCGAAAAGATGCAGCGTACCATTTCAGGAAATGTAAAAATCACTCCAAATGAAGTACGTAAATTTTTCAACGCAATTCCAAAAGATAGTTTACCCTATATTCCTGCCGAGGTAGAAATTGGTCATATTGTTCGCAAGGGCCACGTAACCAA
>CALGRQ010000274.1 GCA_937880795.1 uncultured Dyadobacter sp.
AAAATGAGTAAATTCATATTCTTAAAATCATTATAAAAATGGAGAAAAATCAAATGATGCGTTACGTTACCGTCCGCATTCTGCCTTTTTGTGTCTTATTGTTGGTGATTTTTTTCTGGCATCGGTTTGGGACACATACCGATAAAATGGGTGCCGAATTTTTAGTAATTTATTTGCTATTGGGTCTGATTTATTTTTTAAAGTTTTCAGGAAAAAGCCCTTCTAGTTGAATACAAGGTTCTTATAGAGATTATCAAAAAGTCAGGTAACGATTTGGTAACGATGCTTATTGCTTTGCTTTCCCACGTATTTCCGCTAGCTCAGAATCAAATATACAAAAAAGTACTTTTCTAGACTAAACATATTGCATATTGAATTAATGAAAACTTTGCAAAGTCCACTAAACCATATCTTTCATTCTGTTTGTCATTTTTTATAAGACTTCTTTTAGTGCGGATAAAATTTTGTTCTATTTATCTTTCGAAATTTAAGTTCGATAAATGTGTGGTAAAAATGTCTCAGATAAATTAAGAAATTTTTCTAAAGATTAGAATCAGCGTTACCCTTATCAAAAACACCTTGTGAATTGAATGCATAAATCAATTCACAAGGTGTTTTACTACTTATTCAATAAAGTTTTGATTATGTATCAACTTTATGTTCTTTTGCAACATCATATTCTGCTAGGCATATATGTTATTCTACTTACTCATAAATTTAAATCACTTGACTTTCTTTGGATAAATCAATACTAAAATTTAATCCCTAATGCAGACCCTACAAAAAAACTGTCCTTATGACTTGGAATTACATCATTAATAAAACTGCCTGTTTTAAAATATTGTACACCTATATTATAATTCAGAAAATCATTTATCTTCCATGAAAACGTGGTCATATATGCAGTTCCTATGTATCTTTCTTTTGAACCGGATGATGACAATCTTAACAAACCACTGGGACCATATACGCCATCATTCAGAGAATTACGCCAGTTAAACACCACATTCAATGTGAGTGTTACATTTTTAGCAGGGTTCCAGTTTAGATTAGGGTGAACAGACATTAAATTTGCGGGACCTGCCTGGGGGTTCATCCCAAAATATCCGCCATTTGGATAAAGTGCATTCATGGTTCCGAGCTTGTCATCATTTGGACTTTTATCGCCTGAAATATAGTCGCTCTTTAGCTTTAGGGCTGGCAATCCTGTAATGTATTTGAATACATAACCAATTTCAGAAGAAAGAGCCAAACCACTGATATTGTCTGAACCAAATAATCCAAACTGATAACCTGCTTCAAAATTATAAACAAATCCAACGCCGTTCCTCCAGAATCGTACACCAAGAGTATGCCGTAATTCATCTGCAACACCTGCATCAAATCGGGCATTTTTACGATTGATCCCGAGGTAATAAAAATCAAAATTTAAACCTTTCGGAGTAATATAGGTATTGTAAATTCCCCATAAATTGGGTTTTCGGGTAGAGGTGTTATCAAAAACACCTGTATTCACAACAGCATCTGCCATAACAAACGCATCAATCTTTAGGTTAGGCGAGCTATAAGCAACTTTTGCACCGTCAAAGTACAAACGAAGGTTGGGTCCTTCTCGTGCGTCTATCAAGCGACCACTGCCGTAACGGAGTTCTTGTCTACCCAATCGAAGTATCAGTGATTTATCTGTTTCTTTATAAGGCACAAAATCTACAAAAAGGTTTTGCAAATTGAGCTTATCCTCATCAATGCGACGAGGACCAGTCTTACGACCGTCTTCCAAACCACTGCGTAACTGCCCGAAAATACGAATTCTATCACCTAAATGCAAATCGGAATGCAAATGATAACGCTGAAGAAAAAAAACATCTCTACCCGTATTAATCTCGCCCCAATCTTCATTCAAAGCATAATTAAATTCGCCACGCGCTTCTCCACCAAGCGAAAGATAGAATTTATCATTCTTTGAAAGTTGAATATATTTTAGCTTATTGTAAAATGTTCTTGTACTGTCTTTCAATACCGAATAATCTTCGTCATAACGCATCAATTTAAAATTTTGCGCTACAACTGATTGTGTTATCAATAACAATCCCAATATTATAACAAGATTAAACTTCATTAACTTAATTTTTTAAACAGATATTGAACTAGTTCAATAAAACAAACGGATTTATTGAAAACTGATAGAAGAAGGCATATTAAAAGCCATTTTAAAGAACTAAAATGGCTGAACGAAAATTAGTTTCGCTTTTTGTTAACTCTCGGAATAATTTCTTTACCGATTAATTCTATAGAACGTAACAGTTGATTATGGGTAAGTCCGGCATTATCCATTTGAAAAGTAAAGCGGTCAATACCGCCTAATGCTTCGCTATGTGATAGTAATTTTTCTGCAACTTGATCCGGACTGCCAACAACCAGCACACCTTTAGGAGCAATTGAAGCATCGAATTTATCTTTGGTTACCGGAGGCCATCCACGTTCTTTTCCTGCTTTAGTCCATAATTCTGCATAACCGGGAAAATAATCTGCAATAGCTCCTTCATTGGTTGTTGCTACATAACCTGGCGAATGCAAGCCTACCTTTAATTGTTCTGGTTGAAAGCCTGCTCTTTTTCCTGCTTCTCTATACAAATCGACCAGCGGACGGAAATTGGCTGTTTCTCCGCCAATTACTGCAACCATTAACGGCAATCCCAGTGTTCCTGCCCTAACAAACGATTCAGGAGTTCCGCCCACACCCAACCAAACCGGCAATTTTTCCTGACTTGATCTGGAATAAACGGGTTGATTTTGTAATGCGGGTCTAAATTTTCCAGACCAGGTTACAAACTCTTGTTCACGAATTTGAAGTAAAAGATTCAGTTTTTCTTTAAACAGTGCATCATAATCATTTAAATCAAAACCAAACAATGGATAAGATTCTATTGCTGAACCCCTTCCTACGACAATTTCTGCCCGACCTTTGGATATTAGATCCAGCGTTGCAAAGTTTTGATACACTCGTACAGGGTCTGAAGTACTTAGCACGGTAACTGCGCTGGTTAAGCGTATATTTTTTGTTTTTGAAGCAGCTGCAGCAAGTATAATTGCAGGGGCAGAATCTAAAAATTCTTTTTTATGATGTTCTCCTATACCATAAACTGCAAGTCCTGCTTCATCGGCCTTAACTATTCTTTCTAATAATTGCTCCATAGCATCCACACTGTTAAGTGTTTTGCTACCATACATAGCAGATGCAAAACTATCGATTCCTATTTCCATTTTTATTTGATTATAATTGTTAAAACAAGCTTTTTAATTAAGAGAGTGCGTTGGGTGGTGGCCCTCCTGCTGGTTTGCTTTTGTCTTCTGGCAAGGGTACATATTCTTCGTTATCCATTGGTGGTAAATCAATACGTCCTTGTTTCCAATCTTCCTTAGCTTGTTCAATTCTGTCTTTTCTGCTTGATACAAAATTCCACCATATATAACGATCTCCCAGATGTTCGCCGCCAAGCATCATCAACGTGGTTGCTTCTTTGGCTGTAATTAACGGATCAACTCCTTTGGTAAACACCAGTAACTGTCCGGGTTTGTAAGTAATTCCGTTAACTTCAACACTACCCCGAACTATATATGCGCCTCGTTCGCTATGTCCTTTTGGTAAGCCAAAATGAATACCCGGCTGTAATACAATATGAATATAAAATAAAGGGGAATGAGTTTTAACATTACTTTTTAATCCGTAAGCCTCTCCTGCTATCATGCGCATCCAAACACCTGTATCTGTGTAAATTGGTAGGTGTTCCTGTTTATAGTTTTCAAAAGAAGGATTGCTTTCTTCGTATTCTTCGGGAAGTGCCACCCAGGTCTGAATCATCTCTAATTTGCCTCCTGCCAACATCGCCGGATCTTCGAAACGCTCACTGTGTGTAATACCTTTGCCGGCAGTCATCCAATTGACTTCACCTGGTTTTATAATTTGTTCTACACCCAGACTGTCTCTGTGGGTAACATTGCCACTAAACAAATAACTTACGGTAGACAAACCTATATGGGGATGTGGTAATACATCGAGATTGTTGGTAGAAGCTACCGGTATATTCACAGGACCTCCGTGATCCATAAAAATAAATGGCCCTATCATTCTTTTAAGTCTGTAAGGTAAAATACGTTTAACCGTAAACCCTGCGGAAAGTTCGGCCTCTCTGGCATCTATAATACTATCAAGCATAATATTTTTTTTTATTAATAGTGTAAGTAAAATATTTATTAGACCGCAGTATTCCCGCCGTCTATAACCATTTCAGATCCGGTAGTGTAGCTTGACTCATCTGAGGCAAGATAAAGCACTCCAAAAGCGATTTCTTCAGGTACACCTTCACGCCCCATAGGGGTTATACCAAGAGCCATCTTCTTGAATTCTTCTGCATTTGCTAAATTTTTCGTCATTGGAGTAGCAACATATCCCGGATGTACAGAATTAACTCTGATTTTGTAATCCACCAACTCTATAGCAGCTCCTTTCGTAAAACTTCTCACAGCACCCTTAGAGGCTGTGTAGGCCGTTGCTTTTGCTGATCCAACTAATCCAGCGATTGAAGAAATGTTGACGATGGATAACCCTCCCTTATTTTTTTTCATGTAGGGTACCACAGCTTT
>CALGRQ010000275.1 GCA_937880795.1 uncultured Dyadobacter sp.
CACAGGCCTACTGATCACCATCATGCAACCGGTGCCCATAATGAACATAAATGCACCCATAACAACCCAATGGCTCCATTGAATGCGTGTATTGCTGAAAGTACGAACAAACCATCCTAAAAAGCCAACTGAAATAGCCATTCCCGCCAATACGCACCAGATCATATCTTTATAGAATCCCGAAATATACGGATGCGGTATATCCTGGTAAAATGCGTTGCCCCAGAAACCCAACAAGTAGGATAGATTGAAGATCGGGTGTTTCCAAGGTTTTTCTGCCTTGGATTCAATCATCTGGTAGTCGAATAAGAAATAGAATAGCAAGATACAAACGGCCACAAGTAGCCATTGGAAAAGTAATTTGTATCGTTTCTGAAAAAGCAATATGCAGGTGCCTATAATCCAGACAAGCATACCATTTCCGCTGATAAAAGTGGTTACAATGGCGGCAAGAATACCTATAATAGCGCCGTTGTTATCGTTCCTGCCCAAGCCGTAGCAGGTTAGTAAGGCAAAGAATAAAATGGGGGTATTTTGGATTGCTGCAATGCCCCAAAAGGCGTTTTCAAAATAAACGAGATTGAAAAGGATATAAGGAACGGGTATAAAATAATACCAGGAGATTCTTTCTTTTTTTAAACAAAGGTAAAATAGGTATAGTGTACCCAGCATGAATAAGTTTCCAATAAGTATCTGGACCTTAAGATTTACCGTACCTGTAAAAAAGACCATCATTAACATGACCATTCTTTCAAAAGGAAACCGATGCTGGTTAACTTGTTCGAAAAGAATTTCAAGCGATTTTACAAAATCGGTTTCCTTTCGAAAGTTATATATGGTTTCGAGTAGGTTATAATCGTCGGTAAAAGGTATGTTCTGCAGGTGCGCAGCAAGTATCACGTAAAAGTAAATTACGGGGGCAGCAATGAGCGCAAAACCCAAACCTGAGCGTATTGGTTCTAACGATTTTACAAAAAAAGTTGCTCCAAATAGCAGAAGCAAGACTGTTAATAATCCGAAGTATTCGAATAGGTAGGGATCGTTGAGAAGTGTGTTAAGCAAACCGGTAAATATTAGTGATAAATAGCAGAGACAGAAGTCCCTTATTCTTTGGACCTTAAAAACAATCTGCTCCCGTTACTGAATCGATCAGCTCACGGGAGCAGGTAATTATTACTTGGATGAGCCTGTCAGCATGCTGCTGCTAATTTCTTTTTCGAAAGTTATATAGCCGGGGTAATTGAGGCTTTTGCCGGCCAGGTCAAGCGTGGGTTTAACTTTTACTGTAAACTTGGTCGGCTTGGAGTCAGATTTTCCCGTGAATGCCATAATCATATTCACAAATTCGTCACGGGTTTCGTTGTTGTTTAAGAGCTGATATACGTTGGCGCTTAATTTAATTGGAACTCGTGTACTAGCGGTCCCCGGCATAACTTCGATGAGTTGATTCAGAAACCCACTGAAAATTTCGCTTTTGGTAAGCAATACCTTATACTCGATCTGGTTAATTGCAGCCCTGTTTCTAGTAGGGTTTGTAATATCCAGATTTACCCGCAGGTCTAACGGTATATTTTTTCTTAATAGTCCAAGTGCAACTCCTGGATACTTGCCGAGATCCAGGTCACTAAAACTCTTGATGTTTTTGAATTCACGGATGTCGATACCCGCTATATAAACACTGTCCACTGAACTTAGGTCATATTTGCATTCACCAAAGGTTTTTGCTTCTGAAACCTGTTTACTAACACCACAACTAATAAATATAGAAGAAGCAGCTATGGCAGAAGTGAATAACATCACAGCAAACAAAATTTGTTTTCTCATTATTTCGGGATCGTTTTTTTTTGTCAAAGTTAAACAGATGGTATCACAACGCATGCAGCAACTGTTCATTATTTTGTACGCATGATTTTTTCCATGCATCGGCATGAATGTTGGGCCTGCTCTGCAAAATTATGCTTTTTCGTAGGACGAGAAGCTGGTCAATGGTCACTAAAGTCTTTATAATTTGAGGCCGGTATATGTTTTTTTGGAGGAGGGGGTTTAGTACTTTTATTTCTTTTTTAGGGTTCTGGCGTGCTTGCATCACTTAAAAGTTGCATATACCTTTGCAGCCTTATTTTTCACATCTGTTCAAAATTACATTATCATGGCAAGCTGGTATTTAGGTAAGATACGCTATCAAAAGGAAGATGAAGCGGGAAGTCTTAAAACGATCAATGAAGTTTATCTGGTTGATGCCATCTCGTATACAGAAGCGGAAGCCAGGCTTTATAAGCAAATTGTAACCGGCGCCACTGATTTTAGCGTTGCGAGTATTACACGCATGAGGTTGGCAGACCTCTTTACCTATGAAGATGGAGAGAAATGGTTTAAATGTAAAGTGATCTATTTCTCGGTGGATGAGAAAAGTGGTAAAGAGAAAAAGGTCGTGAATTACATGCTTATCAATGCGGATGGAATAGATCAGGCGCTTGAAAGAATCACTGAAAGCATGCGTAATTTCTTGATTCCGTACGAAACAACAGATATCAATCTCACTTCAATATTGGATGTGTTCCCTTATTCGGCAGAAGAAGAGGAAGAGGTGGAAATACCCGCTAACATGCGTCCACTTGTAGAGGTAATGGCAGAACGGGCAGCAGCTGCGGAAAACAATTAAATATTGATTGCCTATCATATTATAAAGCCCGGGGTGCTTGTGCATCCCGGGCTTTATAATTAATCCAGTTTCACTTCTTGGTAAGGCTTAACAATGGCCGTATAAGGGTCTGGATTTATTCCCGAAAGTTTCAACATAATGTCGTTGGTGTTAATGTCGGATATAAGCTGGTTAGGACCTAACAGATATAGATAGTCTAACGAAACCGGTAAACTCGCTGGGACTTCAATCAGCTCAAAACCGTATATCGGATACACGTTAAAGGGTAGGGTGGTAATCCAAACTTTATCTTTTGCTTCCGAAGTCGCATAGGAAAGATCATATTCAATACTTTCGAAGCCAAAATCGATCCGTTTATTTCCGGTTGCCGTACAGTATGTTGTGAAATTTTCTTTTTGCTGAGCCTGAGTTTCTGCATCCGGTTTTACATCAGCAATCTTCTCCGTTCTTTTTATTTTCTTTCCATTTTCATCCGTTCCGAAGTGCGTATAGCGCCCGTCCTGAAAGGCAATGATGAAATCAAATTGGTCTTCTTTAAAGGTATTTCCTTTACTGAAACACATGGTTCCGGTTACAGGATCCAGGTGTATTTTGATTTGCCCCTTGGTTTTATTTTGCTTGTTTTCGTAAGCCATAACCACCGAATGACTAAAATAATACTGTCCTTTTTCCGGTTTCCATTGTAGCGCTCGTTGTTTATCCGGCACGATGCGTTTGACCGCCTGAGCGTGTAACCAGGATGCCTGTAAAAGAAATAAAATAATAAGGATAAAACTGTTTCTAAGGAGCATAGTTATTGAGGTTAATACCAGTAGGTGGTCAAAGTTTGCTATGGGCAAAATTAAGAATGCTTTTGGAAATTTATGAGGTAGGGGACACGGGAAAGGAAATAAACTAGTGTCTCCCGTATAAAAGAAATAGCAATCAAATAAGGATTAGTACCTAATCGGAGAGACCTTTTAATCGGAAGATCGTAAATTGCAGCCCATTTGAAGATACCGCATGAGTTACCAGTTTGAGAAAAAAACAATTATACTGAAAGAAGGCCAAAAGGCCTATTTTTCGTCCGATTACCATCTGGGTGTTCCTTCCTTGTCAAAGAGTCAGGAGCGTGAGAAACTAATTGTACGATTTTTGGAGTCTATTGAGCATGATGCTCAGGTCATTTTTTTGGTAGGCGACATATTTGATTTCTGGTTTGAATATCACCAGGCAGTTCCTAAAGGTTTTGTACGCTTGTTAGGTAAATTGGCTCAATTGGCTGATAGGGGTATCGAATTGGTGATTTTTACAGGAAATCATGACATGTGGATGTCTGGTTATTTGCGGGATGAGCTAGGGGCAACCGTATACAGAAATCCCGTACACTTTGAATTTGTAGATCACAAGGGTGCTGCGTCTCAACTTTTGGTAGGCCATGGCGATGGATTGGGGCCAGGCGACAAAACCTATAAAGTATTAAAACAGGTTTTCGAAAACTCCTTTTTTCAATCGGTTTTCAGATTTGTACATCCTGACGTAGGTATCTGGATTGCCAAGGAATGGTCTAAGCGAAGCCGTCTTGCCAATATCAATAAAGGTGAAGAGCGTTTTATGGGTGAAGACAAGGAATGGTTGCTACACTATTGTAAAGAAGTGGAGCGGCAACAACACTTCGACTATTACATTTTTGGGCATCGGCACCTGACGCTAGACTTGCGCGTAGCGGACAATAGCCGGTATATAAATCTAGGAGAGTGGGTAACACAACAGACCTATGCTTCCTATGATGGCACCCTATTAAATTTGTTGAAATTTAACTCCTAGCATTTTAGTGACTATTTCTTGTTGCTGTTATCTTCCTTTAAAGGGATAAAGTCCTGCTGGGTAATAATTTCGCGCGGAGTATTACCTAAATCTTTCCGGTATTCCTTCTGCTTTAAGTCCCCGTTTTTAACCGATTTGATAAACCGACTCCAGGCAAAGGGGTTTAGGAAAGGAAAAGTTGACGCAAAGTTTTTTCCTGCTTCCGACTCCCTCCCAAACAATTGCTGGTCCATGGTATACCGATAATTGGTTTGGGCATTGTTGGGCATAGAGGCTGCCATTCTATTGATATAGTTTATATCGGTACTTTTAGCAAGCGCTTCACGATCGGCCTCATCAGGTAACTTTAAAGCAAGAAATGCTTTTTTGAACTCTTCTTCTGTTGAATACGGATAAATCTTAACCTCTGTTAGCATGGTTGCATTTTCCTGCATGGCAATAATAGCAGAATAGGTATCGGAATTATAGTTTCGTGGAATCACGTGATACTGTTTCTTATAACCCAAATAGCTATATACAATACTATCTCCTGGAAAAACAGCAATCGTAAATTCCCCTAGCGAATTGGCCAAAGTGGCTCTTCCGGCTTTGGGAATGTAGATAGAGGCTCCCGGAAGTCGTTCACTGGTTTTTCCAGCCACAACAAGTCCTTGAAATACAATGGATTTCTTTTCGCCCTGGGCAAAACTGTCCAGGCTGAATATCATACCGGCAAGTATCAAAAATAGTATTAAGAGACTCCTTTTCATTCGTTTTGGATTGTTACACAATATCCGCTTCACGGGTTGTGTATAGCTTTTAAATATCTTAATATATCAGCTTGCAGTTTCAGAACTGCAATGTTTCGTTTCAAATTGTCATTGAGCGTGATAACGATTTACTCAATGCTGTCATTGTTTGCGTTTAAACGCGCACTTACATCTTAGGAAAACAACTTCAAAAATGTAATGATAAACGGTGTCGAAAGAAGCAAGCCATCAAAGCGATCCAGAAAACCACCGTGCCCGGGAATACTCGTTCCGGAATCTTTTATTGCAATACTTCTTTTGAATAGCGATTCAACTAAATCGCCATAAGTACCCACCACTACTATTATCGCACCAATACAGTACCACTTCCATGGTTCGAATGTAAGGAAATATTGCCCTAATACAAAGGCGATAATTGCTGCAAAAGCGGCTCCACCCACAGCGCCTTCCCATGATTTTTTTGGAGAAATACGTTCAAAAAGTTTACGTTTTCCAAACTTTGTTCCTGCAAAATAGCCACCTATGTCCGATGCCCACAGTAGGAGCAAACTGCCCAATACGATCTCGTAATTGTAGCTACCTCCGCGCATAGCCATCACAATGATGAGAGAAAAAGGAAGCGCTACGTAAATAATACCCAAAAAAGTAAAACCTATATTGGTAAAAGGTTTTAGGTCATTTTTTTTATACAGTTTAATGAAAAAGATCATCGACAGTAAAGGGCTTATAATGAAATAGTTCTCGAACGGAACAATATCCTTTTCTATCAGATACGCAAGAAGCATCATAACTGTGCCACAAAAGGTACCATAATAGGTAAGTGGCTGGTTTCCATCTAGGCCCAGGAGCTTGTAGAACTCAAGTTGCGTTAGGGAGCTGATCATACAGAACAGCAGTAAGCAGGTCCAGTCGCTGTAAAGAATACTCCCAATGATTACAATTACCCCCGCAAGTCCTGTTACTGTTCTTTGTTGTAAATTATTAAGCTTCTCTAAACGTTTCTGCATTATGTAAAATAGTTTGAGCTTCTATCAAATCAGTTGAAAGTACGTGCACTTCGCACATACCAAAGATGGGATAGCTGCTATCTTTTTTGTTGACGATTACCGCTGCGATACCATTTTGATCAAGAATTTCACGAGCCAGTTCGGCCTTAATCATATGTTCACTTTGAAATGCTTTTACCCAGCTTTCACTCATCATATCGCTTTGGTTAATTTTAATATTTTAACATTTTTTAACAAAGTATCTTCTGGTTGGTACTTCCCTTTTTTATGGTGAACAATATCACGGCAGATGCTGCCAACGATATAAGTACCATGGTCCAAGGCATGGTTTTGGTTTCTTCGATATTGATGTTTAGCACCTTGATATTATACAGGTAGGTCATTAACAAGACAAAACCGTTATTTACAAAATGGCCAAATATGGCTAACTTCAAACTCCCGGTCCAATAATACAAATAACCAAAGACTGCTCCAAGCAGCATTCTTGGAATAAAACCGTAGAATTGGAAGTGTATAGCACTAAATATTGCCGCAGACACCCAAATGCATACATGAGGATTGCTCCATTGTTGCATTAACTTCCTTTGTAATATACCTCGGAAAAGCGTTTCTTCTCCCCAAGCGGGTAAAAAGGCTACCACAAAAAGGGCAACCAGCAACTGTCCAAAGCTGGTATAGTTGGTGAGGAATTTAGTGAGCTTTTCGAGCTGATCTTCCTTATCTCTCATCCATTTTTCCAAGCCCGATAATGCATCCGGAAATACCATATTGGCATTCCATTCTATAAACTTGCCATTTAGAGGCATAAAGGCAATTACGAGTACCAGGCCCAAAATCCAGTACTTGATGGAGGGGACGGCTTTAAAATCAAAATCCGACATGGTTTTTTTCTCCATAAAAAACCAGTAGAGCAATGAAGGCAAGAGATAGGAAAAGAAATGAACTGTACCCTGAAGAATCATCATGGCATTCCAGCCATTGGACACCGTATCGGGTGCGCTGATAAGCTGATTTAGTAAAAGGATGACGCCGGATGCGTCTGTGGAATAATATAAGGCTAATATGGCCAAGGCAATTACATTTCCTACCGCCATTCCAATGAGCAGGAAACCAACCAATACCAACAAACCACCCCATGTGCTAGGTACAGGGGTATCGCCTAAATTCAGATTACTTTTTTGCATAATTGGTGTAAATTTACAGTTTATTGTCAATTTTAAATAATGACGAAACTGTATAAGCCCAGGTTTGCGTTGTAAACGCATACAATTAATGGTTTAAACGGGAAGTCGGCAAGTTATAATGGTTAAAATCGGGAAGATAGAATTGGGGGCGTTTCCCTTGTTGCTCGCACCCATGGAGGATGTAAGCGATCCACCGTTTCGCGCAGTCTGCAAGGAAAATGGTGCGGATTTGATGTATACAGAGTTTATCTCCAGTGAAGGATTAATACGGGATGCCGCAAAAAGCGTTCAGAAGTTAGATATTTTTGAGTACGAACGACCAGTGGGTATTCAACTTTTTGGAAGTGATATAGAAACCATGGGTTCGTGTTCAGAAATTGCCTCCAAGGTGAATCCGGATCTGATCGATATCAACTATGGATGCCCGGTTAAAAATGTAGCTTGTAGAGGGGCTGGTGCAGCCTTATTACAAGACATCCCTAAGATGGTTAAAATGACTGAAGCTGTCGTAAAGTCGACGCACCTGCCCGTAACTGTGAAAACAAGGCTTGGTTGGGATGAAAATACTAAAAATGTACAGGAGGTGGCAGAACGCCTTCAGGATATAGGGATTCAGGCTTTATCGGTACATGGTAGGACCCGCGTACAGATGTATAAAGGGGAGGCCGATTGGACCTTGATTGCAAAAATTAAAGAAAATCCAAGAATTCAAATTCCTATTTTCGGGAATGGTGATGTAGATACACCGGAAAAGGCACTTGAATATCGAAATAGGTTTGGTGTGGATGGTATCATGATTGGGCGTGCCACGATTGGTAACCCTTGGATATTCAATGATATAAAGCACTATATGAAAACCGGAGAACGTTTGGCTCCACCTACATTGGCCGAACGCGTAGAGGTTTGTCGCAGACATTTGGAATTTTCTATTCGATGGAAAGGACCTATTGCAGGTGTTTTTGAAATGCGCAGGCACTATACCAACTATTTCAAAGGACTAGAAAATTTCAAACCTTTCAGAATGCGTTTGGTAGAGGGAATGTCTTTTGAAGAATTGGATGGTATATTGAACGAAATTATTCACGAATTCAGTGAACCCGTATGCTGAAAATAACGATTGCCAACGAAAACGGAGGTTCCGAAGGAGCACCGCATACATACGATTTGTCGCAAAGTAGCGCGGGCTGGACGATCAACGATCGTCTTTTCGATGGTGATGTTGTCGAAATTTCCGGGAATAAATTTCATGTGATTTGGAAGGATAAATCTTACAATGTCGAAATTGTTGAATCGAGCTTAGCCGAGAAGACCTTCCATATGGTTATTAATGGCCGTAAATATGCCACGCTTGCCAAGGATCAGATCGATCTTCTATTGGAAGGTATGGGGCTGAACAATCAAAGCAGTCAAAAAATAAACCATGTAAAAGCACCTATGCCGGGTCTTATTCAATCGATATCCGTATCGGTAGGAGATCATGTGCAGAAAGGGGATATTCTGTTGGTATTGGTGGCTATGAAAATGGAAAACATGATTAAGGCAGCAGGAGAGGGTATCGTCAAATCTATAAAAGTTAGTGCAGGAGAAACGGTTGAAAAAAACCAGGTGATCTTAGAGTTTCAATAAATAACTTGTTAATCTAATCGTTCAACTTGTATTTTTACGCACAAAATCACTTACATTACAACCATGCCGGAACCAAAATATAAACGTATACTTCTCAAACTCAGTGGAGAAGCGCTCAACGGAGGCGATAAAGCCCAGGTTATTGACTTCAATATCTTGGATAACTACGCCAAAGAAGTAAAGAAAATTGCGGAAGCAGGTGTTCAGATTGCGATCGTAATTGGAGGAGGAAACATATTTCGTGGGGCATCTGTAGAGAAGTCGGGAATTGACCGTGTTCAGGGTGACCATATGGGGATGCTTGCCACGGTGATCAACGGAATGGCGATACAAAGTTCTCTTGAAAAGCATAATATGAAAACCAGATTGATGTCGGCCATCAAAATGGAACAGGTATGCGAACCATTAATCCGTCGCCGGGCTATCCGTCACCTGGAAAAAGGACGTGTTGTTATTTTTGGAGCCGGTACCGGAAACCCTTATTTCACTACGGATACCACAGCTGGCTTACGCGCGATTGAGTCGGAATCCGAAGTAGTTTTAAAAGGAACTCGTGTAGACGGCGTATATACAGCTGATCCGGAAAAGGATCCTTCGGCTACGAAATACACGAAACTTAGCTTTGATGAGGCATTGGCAAAAAATCTTAAAATAATGGATTTAACCGCCTTTACCCTTTGCAAAGAAAACAATGTTCCTATTATCGTTTTTGATATGAACAAACCCGGGAACCTCTATAACCTGGTAATGGGGGAGGAAGTTGGAACATTGATATCGAATTAACAGAAAAATAGCTTAGATTAAAATCATGGAAGAAATTGAATTATATCTGGAAGATGCCAGAGAAACCATGGAAGGGGCCATTAAGCACCTACTTATAGAATTGGGTAAAATTCGTGCTGGTAAAGCATCTCCTCAGATGTTAGAAGGATTGATGATTGATTATTATGGCTCAATGACTCCTATACAAAACGTAGCCACGATCAACACACCGGATGCAAGAACCATTGCGATCCGTCCATTTGAAAAAAAGATTATTAACGATATTGAAAAGGCGATCCGTAACGGAAACCTTGGTTTTGCACCTTCTAACGATGGCGAGTTGATCCGTATTTCGGTTCCACCATTGAACGAAGAAAGACGTCGTGAGTTGGCGAAACGTGCAAGAACTGAAATTGAAACTGCGAAAATCAATGTTCGTAACATCCGTCAGGATGCGAATAACTCCTTGCGCAAATTGACCAAAGAAGGTGTGGCAGAGGACTTGGTAAAGCAAAGCGAAGATCGCGTTCAGAAATTGACAGACAGTTATGTGTCTAAGGTTGAACAGATTTATTCTGCCAAGGAGAAAGAAATTATGGAAGTATAGAAATGATCTCTTTCATATATAAAAAAACCCGCTTTAAGCGGGTTTTTTTATATATAACGTTTTACTTCGCGTCAGCATTGAAACTTTCAAAACCACGGTGATTCGACTCTTCATACAGTCTTTCTTGTGGAAGGCTGCGGAAATAATCATATGTAATGCGTAGTCCATCGGCACGAGCAACTTTTGGTTCCCATCCCAGAATTTCCTTCGCTTTGGTAATGTCTGGTTGACGTTGTTTTGGATCGTCTTGTGGTAGATCTTTGTATACCACTTTTTGATCTGTGCCGGTCATTTCAATAATTTCTTCTGCAAACTGTTTGATGGTAATTTCCGCAGGGTTGCCAATGTTTACAGGCAAAGCGTAGTCGCTCATCAGCAAACGGTAAATTCCTTCAACAAGATCATCTACGTAGCAGAAAGCACGTGTTTGTGAGCCATCTCCAAATATGGTAATATCTTCCCCGCGTAGAGCCTGTCCGATAAATGCAGGGAGTACACGTCCATCATTGAGTCGCATTCTTGGCCCATAAGTATTAAAAATACGAACAATTCGCGTTTCAAGATTATGGTAACGGTGGTAAGCCATAGTGATGGCTTCCTGGTAACGTTTTGCTTCATCGTAGCAACCACGAGGCCCAATCGGGTTCACATGGCCCCAATAATCTTCAGTTTGCGGATGCACCAATGGATCACCATATACTTCCGACGTAGAAGCAATTATGAAACGTGCATTTTTTACACGAGCTAAACCCAATAAATTGTGGGTCCCCATTGCACCTACTTTTAATGTCTGAATAGGTATTTTCAGATAGTCAATAGGGCTGGCTGGAGAAGCAAAATGTAAGATGTAATCCAATTCTCCGGGAACGTCTACAAATTTGGTGACGTCATGAAGAACGAACTCAAAATTAGGATTTTGCGTCAGATGCTCTATATTCCGCATGTCGCCGGTAATCAGGTTATCCATCCCGATCACGTACATACCTTCCTTTAAGAATCGTTCACAGAGGTGCGAACCTAAAAAACCTGCTGCTCCGGTAATTAAGACACGTTTCATTAATAGTGCTATGATTAGATTTGAATTATTTTAATTGATTAGGCTGGAATAACCTTTTCTCTACCAATGCTGTAATAGGTATAGCCCATTTCTCGCATCTGTTCCAGTTCATATAAGTTTCTTCCATCGAAAACTACTTTGTTTTTCAGTAGTTTACTCATTTTTTCAAACTCTGGCGTACGGAATTGAGGCCACTCGGTAAAGATCATGAGTGCATCGGCGTCATCCAGAGCGGCGTAAGGTGTATGGCAGAAAGTAATTTTGTCTCCCAATATTTCCTTCACATTATTCATCGCTTCCGGATCGTAAACCGTCACTTTTACACCGGCATCCAGCAAAGTCTGTATGTTTTCCAACGCAGGTGCTTCACGAATATCATCGGTATAAGGTTTGAAAGCCAATCCCCAAACCGCAATGGTTTTCCCTTTTAAATCACCGTTGAAATAACCTTCAACCATCGGCATCAGTTTTTTCTTTTGGTCATCATTAACTTCCATTACAGACTTTAGAATTCTAAAATCGTAATCATAGTCTTTGGACGTTTTTGCCAAAGCCTGAACATCTTTCGGGAAGCAACTGCCCCCGTATCCAATACCCGCAAAAAGGAAGCGTTTCCCAATACGGCTATCTGTTCCTATACCACGACGGATATCGTCTACATTTGCACCTACTTTTTCACATAAGTTGGCAATTTCATTCATGAAGGTAATTTTCATTGCCAGGAATGAATTGGCGGCATATTTGGTCATTTCAGCCGAACGCTCATCCATAAAAATGACTGGGTTGCCTTGGCGAACCAAAGGGGCATACAATTTCTCCATCACTTTTTTGGCTTTGTCGGATGTAGTACCAACCACCACACGGTCGGGCTTCATGAAGTCCTCAACGGCAACACCTTCACGTAAAAATTCTGGATTTGAAACTACGTCAAACTCAACCTTGCTATTTTTAGCGATGGCTGCTTTTACCTTTTCGGCGGTACCAACAGGTACTGTACTCTTATCGATCACGACCACGTACTGATCCAGAATATGACCAAGGTCGTCCGCAACTTTCAATATATATTTTAAATCTGCTGAGCCGTCCTCGCCGGGAGGGGTTGGCAATGCAAGAAAAATAACTTGTGCATCTTTAATGCCTTCCGCTAGGTTTGTTGTGAATTGCAAGCGACCTTCTGCAACGTTACGATCAAAAAGTACATCAAGTCCCGGTTCGTAAATCGGTATATCACCCTTTTGTAGTCTTTCAACTTTTTTAACGTCAATATCTACGCATATTACCTGATTTCCCGTTTCCGCGAAGCATGTTCCGGTAACCAAACCAACATATCCTGTTCCTACAACTGCAATTTTCATAGATGTGTTTAAATCAAATAGCTGTGATGAGATAACGGGTTGGATAAATTGTATTTAACCAAGCACCGTTTATTAGATCCAGCGCAAAAGTAATTTTTTTAACTGAATCCATGTCCGACAATTTTCGATTTGTTTGTGTATGGTGCACCAAATGTTGTTATTTATTCTTATAATTGAATTATTCAAATTTATCATCAACATCTATGCATTACACAACTTCAGAAGCTGAAAATCAACGGGAAGAGGCCTGTCAGATGATCAGAGAATCCATTGACCAGTTTGCGGCAGTTCATATAAAGCCATTTATCCGAGCGTGGGACGACTCTCAGCATTTTCCTGTGGAGGTATTCCGAAAACTGGGTGAATTGGGATTAATGGGTATGCTGGTTCCAGAAGCGTATGGAGGAGCTGGGCTGGGCTATAAGGAATATGTATCTGCCATCGTTGCACTTTCAAAGGTAGATCCATCCATTGGTTTGTCTATGGCCGCACATAATTCATTATGTACGAATCATATTTTGATGTTTGGAAATGAAGAACAAAAGCAAAAATATCTTCCAAAGCTCGCATCTGGGAACTGGATTGGCGCTTGGGGGCTTACAGAGCCTAATACTGGTTCGGACGCGGGCAATATGCGTACGGTTGCCGTAAGAGATGGCGATGATTGGATCATTAATGGTTCCAAAAATTTTATTACCAATGGTAAAAGCGGAGATGTAGCCGTACTGATTACCAGAACAGGAGAGCCGGGAGATAAACACGGAGCAACTGCTTTTATCATCGAGCAGGGAACTGCCGGTTTTTCAAGCGGGCGGAAGGAAGATAAATTGGGCATGCGTGCATCTGAAACAGTAGAACTCATTTTTGAAGATTGCCGCATATCAGATCGTCAGCGACTTGGTGATATTGGAGATGGCTTTATACAATCCCTTAAAATATTGGATGGTGGACGTATATCGATTGCGGCGTTGGGTGTGGGTACGGCACAGGGAGCATACGAAGCAGCACTGCAATACGCAAAACAAAGAGAGCAGTTTGGTAAATCGATTGCTTCTTTTCAAGGTATACAGTTCAAATTGGCCGATATGTATACGGACATACAGGCATCATCCTTGTTGACATATCATGCTGCGGAACTGAAAGACAAAGGAGAAAAAGTGACTTTACCGAGTGCCGTGGCAAAATATCATTCTTCTGAAACAGCTGTGAGGGTAGCCAATGAAGCGGTTCAAATTTTTGGTGGATATGGATTTACCAAGGATTATCCGGTTGAAAAATTTTATAGAGATAGCAAATTGTGCACCATTGGAGAGGGTACTAGCGAAATTCAAAAAGTGGTGATCTCCAAAGAAATTTTAGGTAAATAGAATTCATTCTGCCATTCATCACCGTTTTAAGCCGACAACCTAATAGGGTTGCGCGTTGGTACTACATCGGTAGGAGGTAAGGTCAGGTTTGGTTATTTTCGTCTATAACCATAACCTGGCTAACCATGACCCCATTAATTGTACTTCTTGTTCTTGTTGTGCTTACGGTACTCATGACTGTAAAAGTGGTACCACAACAAACCGCTTATGTCCTCGAACGACTGGGGAAATTTTATGCGGTACTTCAACCCGGAATTAATTTCATCATTCCCTTTTTTGACCGTATCGCCTATAAGTACAGCCTGAAAGAGTCTGCTGTGGATATACCTGAGCAGATATGTATTACGCGCGATAATGTGCAGGTACGTATGGATGGCGTTATTTTTATTCAGGTTATTGATCCCAAAAAGGCGGCTTATGGCATTGCGGATTATACCTTTGCAGTTACGCAGCTGGCACAAACCACCATGCGGAGCGAAATTGGAAAGCTGGATCTTGACAAAACATTCGAGGAGCGTATGACCATAAACCGTGCTGTGGTCGAAAGCATTGATGAAGCGGCTATTGGTTGGGGTGTAAAAGTTTTGCGGTACGAAATAAAAAATATTACTCCGCCTCAAAGTGTTTTGATTGCGATGGAAAAGCAAATGCAGGCAGAACGTGAAAGGAGGGCCGTAATTTTGCAATCGGACGGTGAAAAGCAAGCTGCGATCAATGTTGCGGAAGGGCAAAAGCAAAAAGTGGTTTTGGAGTCTGAAGGTTTAAGGCTTCGTCAAATTAATGAGGCAGAAGGAGAGGCTTCTGCTTTGAAGTCGGTGGCAGAAGCTACTGCGGAGAGTATCCGTCTGGTGGCAGAGGCTATTCAAAAAGAGGGAGGGTCGGAAGCGGTTCAATTGAAAGTGGCAGAAAATTATATTGAACAATTTGGAAAACTGGCGAAAGCAGGAAATACGTTGATTCTTCCGGCTAACATGGCAGATATGGGTTCATTGATCGCATCTGCTTTAACTGTTGTGAAATCTACTGAAGTAAAAAAATAGTATGGATTTATCATTGGCCCAAATATGGCTCATTGTAGGACTGGTAATGCTGTTGGCAGAGCTGGTTAGCGTTTTGTTGGTGTTTGTTTTTTTCGCAATAGGTGCATTGTTGACCGCCTTGCTGGTTAGTGTAGGTATATTACCCACGCTGGAATCGCAGCTGATGGCGTTTTCAGTGATTTCCTTATTATCGCTTATTCTGTTGCGGAAACAGGCCAAAGGGCTATTGAACCGAAAAGGGAAACACAGCGAGTATAATGAGTTTATTGGAGAGACTGCTCTGGTAATTAGGGATATACCGAACAGTGGTCATGGGAAAATATATTATCGCGGTGCGGAATGGAAAGCTTTGTCGCTAGGCAGTACGGCTATTAGTGCGGGTAGTAAAGTGGTTATCCGACGCACAGATGGCATAGTTTTGATCGTGGAGGAGTCATAATTTGCTGAGTGCCCAAACAAAAAGAGTCGGAAGTTTAATTACCTCCGACTCTTTTTGATATACAAAACCTTATTTATTTTTTTAATGCTTCCTGAACAGGTGCACCTACATTACCACTTCCCGGTAAGATGTGCAATAATGCTGCTACTGTTGGAGCGATATCCGAAACGGAGGTTCTCTTCAGCGTTTCACCTTTATTTACGCCCCAACCAAACATGACAAACGGAACTTGCGTGTCGTAGTTATAGGGGGTACCGTGGGAGGTACCTGTCGGGCCGCCATTCAGCCAACCAGGCTCTGTGATCATCTGAATGTCACCACTACGTTTAGCGTGGATATTGCTTTTATATAGGTTAAGCTGGTAATCGTTCAGTGGAGCTTTGCCCATGTCCGTTAAGTTTAAGACATCGGCTATACCTGGTATTCTAATGAGAGCGCTTCTTAACGCATCAGAAACCTGCGCAACAGTAATTTTCTTTTGTCTCAATAAATCATGGTCCAAATAAAGTTGGTTGTTGTCAGTAGATACAATCAAATTTCCCTCTCCGAATGATTCGCTGAGGGTGTTTTTGATCGTTGCGTTTAACAGTTTTCTATCAATAAGACCAGAAGGTAATTTATTAGCCTTTGCAAAACCAGGTACATCTACAACGCCATGGTCAGCGGATAAAAATACAGTATATTCTCCTTTACCAACCCAGCCATCCAGGAAGGTGAACAGTTCAGCAAATTCTCTGTCTAACCTTAGAAAATCATCTTGTTGTTCTACCGCGTTAGGTCCAACACTATGTCCAATTTTATCTGGTGTTGAAAAGCTAATGGCCAAAAAGTCGGTATCTTTTCCTTTACCTAAGTTCTCTCCTTTAATGGCGGCAATAGCCATTTCTTTGGTGATGGTATTTCCCCATGGTGTGCTGGTAACCACGCCAAAGGCATCACCTGCTAACCCAGCCAGTTCATAGGGGAAAACTGGTTTGGCAGCTCCAGGCAGTTTGCCTTCCCAGGCTACATCGTCTGCTGTGCTTTGTGTATATTGATCTGCCGGAAGTAGCAATTGCCATCCTTTTTTGAGGTACTCAGCAGGCATTTTTTTTGCATTGTAATCTTTCGCCCATTGCGGAAGGTCGTTCATATAATAGGTACTTGACACCCAATTTCCCGTTTTTGAATCGAACCAGTATGCAGCATTTGCAGTGTGACCGGCAGGCAAAATAGCCCCACGGTCTTTTATCGAGATTCCGATGGTTTTATTGCGGAAGTTGGTTGCGATGCGTAGCTGATCCGTTACTGTACTTACCAACAGATTGCGCGGTGACATTTTGCCTACACCTTTATTGGTACTTCCAATGGTAGAAACGGTGCTGTCCTCTACACAATAGGTGCCTCTTTTGGTGGTTTTATCATACCAGTCGTTACCCACAATACCATTAATGGCTGGTACTGAACCGGTATATACAGAGGCGTGGCCCGGACCTGTTACGGTAAGCGCATAGCCGTAATGATTATTTCTGCAATTGAAACCTTCATTCATCATGCGTTTAAAACCACCTTCTACATACTGATCATAGTAGCGATAAAGATAATCGTAGCGCATTTGGTCCACAATGATACCAACCACCATCTTGGGGCGAGCAAGTGTTGTCGGTTTGGAGGTGCTTTTCTTGGTTGTCTGAGCCTGCAAATTGCCGAGCAATAGCATGGATGCGACAAAAAGGGATAGTTTTTTCACAGTTAAGGATGTTGTATTTGGTATAAAAATCAATTAGTGGTCAATTCTACTTTTTTAGGGCTGCCTCTACGGGATTTCCCACATTTCCGGATGGAGGTAAGATATGAAGCAATGCGGAAATGGTTGGCGCAATATCGGCAATTGTAGTTCTTTCCAGCGTTTCCCCTTTATTAATTCCCCAGCCATATAGCAGGAACGGAACGTGAGTATCGTAATTATAGGGCGTTCCATGGTCTGTTCCGGTTCCATAGGAGGATGCAAACCAACCTGGCTGAACAATAACTTGTATATCTCCGCTTCGTTTTGCGTGGATATTATTCTTGTAAAGATCGAGTTGATAGTTGTTTAAAGGTGCTGTACCTATACTTTTCAGGTTAAGTACATCCGCAATGCCTTGGATAGGTAGTAATACCTGACGTAACACCTGATAGACGTCATCTACCGATATATTCTTTTTTTTAAGTAATGGGTCGTTGAGGTAAAGCTGATAGTTTTCGAAAGCCTGTATGTACTCGCCTTCGCCAAAGGCATCATGCAGAGATTTTACGATGGTACGGGTAATGGCCGTAGGATTCATTAAGCCGGCGGGTAGCTTGTTTTGCTGCCAATAAGCAGGTACATCCATGGCTCCATGGTCAGCGGTGAGGAAAACGGTATAGTTGCCTTTTCCGGTCCAGGAATCGAGAAAGTTGAAAAGGTCAGCAAACTCCCGATCGAGCTTGATATAATTATCTTCCTGTTCCACGGAGTTCGGGCCGAAGGTATGTCCGATCCTGTCGGGAGTCGAAAAGCTTACCGCGAGGAAATCGGTATCTTTCCCTTTTCCCATATTTTCACCTTTAATGGCCGCAATGGCCATGTCTTTGGTCATGGTATTGCCCCAGGGTGATGTAGTCATTACGCCAAAGGCATCGCCGGCAGTACCAATGAGCTCATGTGGAAACACCGCTTTGGGCTCACCGGATATGGTACCTTCCCAGGGTGCATCATCTACTGAACTTTGAGTATATTGATCAATGGGGAGCAAAGTATTCCAGCCTTTTCGTAAATATTCGGCAGGCATTTTTTTGTCATTATAGGCTTTAACCCAATTGGGAAGTGCTTCCGCGTAGTAGGTGCTGGTTACGAAATTCCCGGTTTTGGAATCGAACCAGTAAGCGCCGCTGGCGGCATGGCCGGCTGGAAGTATTGAGGCACGGTCTTTAATGGCTACCCCGATTGTTTTCGATCTGAAATTGGTAGCGATACGAAGTTGGTCTGTTACAGTGCTGACCAGCAAGTTTCGGGGTGACATTTTTCCAACAGTAACATTGGAGCTTCCTACCGTGGCGACCGTTTTGTCGTCGGTGCAATATACCTTTTCAGATTGCGCTTTGTCGTACCAGTCGTTACCAACAATACCATTTACGGCTGGTAATGCCCCAGTATATACCGCCGAATGCCCGGCTGCGGTGACAGTCAATGCATAATGGTAATGGTTATTTCGGCAGTTGAATCCATCGTTTATCAGACGCTTAAAGCCACCCTCCTGGTATTTGTCGTAGTATCGGTATAGATAATCGTAGCGCATTTGGTCTACTACGATACCCACAACTAATTTCGGACGTTCCAAAGGATTGCTTTTGCTTTTTAAAGTATTCTGTCCCGTTGTAGAAGGGATTGTGGTGATGAAGGTGATTGTAACTGTTAGTAACAATCTGAATATTTGTTTCATACTTAACTTAAAAATAAAAGATAAATATAGCGGAAGGGCATCAGTGTATAGATGTTGCTCTTTTTTTTAATGATTTTTTAATTTTAGTATAAATATAATACGTCAGATTTCGGATTGTATACTATTCCTAAAAACATAAAACCGGAAAGCCTTGACGCCCTCCGGTTTTATGTTTGAAATTTAGAAATTATTTTTTCTCTGTTCCTCCTAGCACTCCGGGTGCTTTTTCAGAACTGGCTGCCCCTTTTCCTTTCGAGAATTCGCCTGCTTTAACAAAACTCATTTTCGAGTAATCGATGTGTTTTTGCATGGCGGCCTTAATTTTTTCAGAGGTTAAAGCAGAAAGGTTCTTTTCAAATTCGGCATCCCATTGCATAGTACGGTTCAAATAAAGATTATTGGTAAGTGTATTGGCAAGAGAAGCATCCTGCGCACGACCAACCTGACGTGATTGTAAATAACCCGATTTAGCTGCTGCAATTTCTTCTGCCGTAAATCCTTCTTTCAATACCTTATCAATTTCTTCCTTGAATGCAGCTTCTAGCTTTTCAGCATTTTGAGGCGCATATATGGCATATGACATAAATGATCCGTTTTTATCCAATGAGCTGGCTGATAATTGAGAGCCAACACCATAGCTTAGACCCTCTTTTTGACGTATACGCGTTGCCAGACGTGAATTGAGGAATCCACCTCCTAACATGTAGTTGCCCAGAACAAGTGCGGGGTAGTCGGGATCGTTATCCTGAACAGGCATATTCATGCCGGCCAAAAACATGGCATTGGCCTTATCCGGTGTTTCGATGGTTTTATTTTCCGGTTTGATGGCTTGGTAAGGCGACGCAATCCGTGTAAATGGTTTTGCACTTTTCCAGGACCCAAACTCGGCATTGAGTAGTTTTTGTATCGCCGCCTGATCAAAATCTCCTACCACAGTGGCAGAGGCATTGTTTGCCCCATAAAAGTCCTTGTGAAATTGTTTGATCTGATCCAACGTGGTGGCCTTGATATTGGCGACATCTTCGTCAAACGTACCCACATACCGTACATCTCCTTTTGGATAAGGACTTACGATCCGACGATACTGGTTAAAGGCGATGGCTTGGGGCTCGCTACGCTGGGATTCTATACCAGCAAGTTCCTCTTGTTTTAATTTTTCGAATTCGTTTTCATCGAAAGAAGGTGCTTTCAATACCTCGGCTACCAGTTTTATAACCGATGACAAGTTTTCTTTGGTGGTTTCTATATTGACACCAGCCTGGTTACCTGACCCAAAGAAACTCACTCTTGCTTTCAGTTTGTCAAACTCGTCTTTCAACTGTTGACGGTTTTTTGATTTTGTCCCTTTGTCAAGCATAGAGCCTGTCAAATCCGAAATGGTAGCCTTGTTCGTCAAACTTTTTTCATCGCCGTACCGAAGTGTAATTTTAGCAGCGACTACATTCCCACGTGTTTTTTTAGTGAGCAGGGCGGTTTCCAGCGTGTTTGCTTTTTCTGTGCGAACAGTTCTGCTATCTATGTTGGCAGGAGATGGATCAAAAGCCTCACCTTCTGCCACCACCGCTTCACCTTTATAATCTTTCACGAGGTCATTTACATTAGGCGCCTCTGGAATTTCGGCGCGAATAGGGTTTGGATCAGGAACGAACGTTCCTAAGGTACGGTTGGAAGGTTTAAAATAATGTTTCGCTACGCGAAGTACGTCGTCGGCTGTTACTTTTCGGATATTGTCTCTGAAAAGAAAAGCCAGCCGCCAATCGCCGGTGGCAATAGATTCGCTGATACTCAGTCCAACTCTTTCAGAATTTCTGAATTCCAGGTCCCAATTCTTTAATAAGGTAGTTTTAGCTCTTTCAACATCCTCCGCCGATGGTTTAGTGAAGGCTGCGGAATCCAGGGTAGCTACGAAAGCCTGTTTCGCTTCATCCAGGGACTTTTCCTTTAGAATTTCAGCGCCAAACAAGACCATACCCGGATCAAAAAGTTGAAAGCTAAATCCGAACTGAGAGGAAGCTTTTTTACTATTTGCTTTCTGTGTGCTCCAATAATTGTAAATCTTTTATAAAGTCTATTTTTGAAAAGTTGAGGCTCTTTATTTTTCCCATATTTGGCATAAAACCCACTTCTTTTCACGGACCTTTTCATTTTTCTGTAATACTTTGCAAGTCCAGAGGATTTTAAA
>CALGRQ010000276.1 GCA_937880795.1 uncultured Dyadobacter sp.
CAGCCTCGGGCTGTATGCGCAAACCCGCCGCTTCTCCAAAGGAAAGAAAATAGAAAGTTGAGTCAGAATAATGATTAATTCGATGATTTAATGTAGACGAAAGCGTATCCGCTTCAATCACATGAGCAGATTCCCCATAGAAAAAAATAGCATCTCCAGTATCAAATCGTCCATCTTCCGATCCCTTCACCCAAATCGCATTTTCTCTAAGTCTGGCGACAGGCGTTTCGGCATTCTTTTGGGGAAGCATTTTACCTCCATCCCCAAAAATCCGAATTTTATCAGGATGGACATTTTCTATACTAACCCCCATTTTTCGCAAAAAATCGGAATCAATTTTATGAACACCCGTGCGGATTACAGCGAGTTTATACAGTTGACCAGTTGCCAATACGGAGGTTTGTTGCGCAAAGCAATTACCTAGCAAAAGCACCAATCCGAAAAGGAAAAAACTTTTTAAGAAAACTAAGGGAACATCAACACGCTTCAACCAAGGCATGAGCAGGAATTGTATACTTACGTTGTGAGACTTTATCCACACATAACACACGGGTGCGGCGTACCGCGCCTTTTACAAACAATCTGTTTTGGAAAACAAAATCAGAACCTTCATGTAAATGGATAAGGGGCGTTTTATTCATCGACAAAGCCGGATCATCGTATTTTTTAAGCGCGGCGTATAAGGAGTGATCTGCCCCGGTAGACGCTTTGGGATTTGCGGCATATACTCTCAGCGGAGCCAATACATCAACCGGAAATATAGACTCTACCATCACAGGCGCCAGAAGCGCACTAAATTCTCGTTTCCATTCAATACCATGAGGTGCAACCTTCTTTTTAAATAAACCCTTGTATTTTTGATAGACAACGTAGTGAGCCACTTCGTGAAGATACGTAATCAGGAAATTGTAGGGGTTCAGGTTTATGTTAACGGTAATGCGCGGTGTATATCCAGGTTTTATGGTAAAATCACCGAGCCGAGTTCGGCGGGGCCTGGCTAATAAAAAATCAAAGTGATTATTTTGAAATAAACGTTCACAATAAGCTACCGCTTCCTGGGGAACATAGGGATCAAAAGCTACCTTTTTTTTCATCCTTAAATAAAAACAGAAAAGCCCTATTTTCATAGGGCTTTTCAAAACTTTTACAAGTCAGGTGTGAATTACTTCACAGCAGCAGTATCAACTGTAGCAGTGTCAGCAACAACTGTATCAACAGCTACTGTATCAACTGGAGTTTCAACTACAACAGCAGTAGAATCAGCAGATTCTTCAGCAGGCTTGCTTGTGCAAGAAGCGAAAGCTACCATCCCGGCAACGAACGCAAGAGCAAATACTTTTTTCATTTCTTATGGTGTAATTAAGGTTCTCTGCAAAGGTAATATGATTGATATCAATTATCCCAACATTTTGGATTGTATTTTTCCAAGAACTTAAAATTTCCTTAGAAATTACCTAATTCCCTTTAATTAATACAATATAATCCTCTATTTTTATCCTAAACGGCTTGTAAACCGTTGTTAAAAGCTTTTACGCTGGCTGCAACTTCGGGTAGTAACGATGGATTTTTTTCTATTCCATTTCCCACCACAATAACATCCGCACCGGCTTCCAAAGCCGTATATGCTTTTTCGTAGCTATCTATTCCTCCGCCTACAATAAGAGGAGTATCCACAGCCTGCCTAACCGCAGTTATTACCGCAGCCGGCACAGGGAACTCTGCGCCACTTCCTGCATCCAGAAACATGTTTTTCAATCCCAGCATTTCACCAGCCAGGGCTGTACATGCAGCAATACCTGGTTTATTTCTCGGCATCGGTGTTGTATTGCTGATATACGATACGGTTGTTAATCTGCCGCTTTCCACGAGCATATAGCCTGTCGGGAGCACTTCAATACCGCTTTGTTTTAACAATGGGGCAGCTATAACCTGTTGACCGATTAACAAATCAGGATTACGTCCGGAAATCAGGGATAAAAACAGAATGGCATCTGCCGAGGCATCAATATGAAGATTACTTCCCGGAAACAGAATTGCAGGAATACTAGTATGATCGTGTATAGCCGTAATTAATTCTTTAATCGCATAATGGGTGATAAGACTTCCCCCTACGAAAAAAAAGTCTACGCCATGCGCAGCTGCATATGATAAAAATTCAGGAAAATTTTCAAGATTTACTTTATCAGGATCTAAAAGGACGGCAAATGACTTCTTCCCTTCTCGTTTTCGAGATGATAAAAGATCTGCAATTTTATGATTCGCTGTTTTCATTCGAGTTTCCGTCATCTGCAATATAATTCTTTAGCTTCTGTCGCGCCCATCCTATTGCCAATGTCCAGGCTAAACTTTGAACAGCACTGATTACCGTATTAGCAGTTTGGGCTTTCACGACTACCTCTTTCTCAGCCGGCTCGCGATCCACCAGTTTTACCACTTCTTTATCTTCCTCGGTGTCAGGCAGCAATGCATTTAGTACTAAATAAGTTGCAGTAACCACACCACCGATTACCAAAGCATGTTTTCCATATTCTTTGGCATCTGTTTTCAATTCATCCCACTGGCCTTCCAGTTTATCCTTATAAACCGCTGCGTCATGCATCAGCGTCTGCATTTCCTCCTCAGTATCAGAAGAAAATGGCCTGGATAACTTTACTGATGAATTTGACAAACCACTCATTTTATTCCTGTTTTGGTACGCCTGGAATTATTTTTATGGAACCCAAAAATAACAATTATAGCGTAATTTATACTGAAATGATCATTTCAAATGAATTTATTCCTCTTTTACGCTGACAAATCGGACGATAAATCCGTGTATCATATCGACTAACTTTTTTCTAAAAACAATCCAGATAATCAAATTGATAACAAAAAAGCCTAACAATATCACGTATCCGAGGTAATCACTATTTAGCCATTTATTTAAAAATGTACCTAGAAGTATAATAAGCAAAATTAGGATGGTGAGACCAATACAAACTAAGGCAGCTGCATACACAGCCATCACTACCGCTCTTTCTACTTTGTCCCGAACCTCAATTTTTACCAGGTCGATCCGGGTTTCTAAATATTTAAAAAGCGTGTTTCTAATTTCCTCGAGTTGGCTTATCATAGTATGTAGTTTTCAAATCATATATATTCATTCAATCTCAAACTGAGCATCAACTCCTATACTAATCCAAAAACATACCAAGAATACCTGAAATGATGGAAACAACAAACCCAAACAATAACGCCGGGATAAATCCGTCCACCGAAAACCCTTGCACCAGGTACTCCGCAAAAAATATAATTAACACATTAATAACCAAATAAAATAACCCCAATGTGATGATGGTAATCGGGAGTGCCAATATCTGGAGTACAGGTTTCAAAAACGTGTTCAAAATCCCGAGCACGATAGCCAGGATAATGGCCGTTTTGGTATCCACAACCTGAACACCGGGAATCACATTTGCCGCTACAAGTATAGCTAACGTACTAACCAACAGACTTATCAATAATTTCATAAGCAGTAGAAATTTAAGAGTGACGGCTACGAAGTACGCCAATTACATCATCTAAGTCAATGTTTTTGTGTTCCAAAAGTATCAGCAGGTGAAATAATAAATCCGAAACTTCATTTTTGAATAAATCATCATCATTGTCTTTGGCTTCAATCACCACTTCCACGGCTTCCTCTCCTACTTTCTGAGCAATTTTATTCACGCCCAATGCGAATAGACTGCTGGTATAAGACTTCTCCGTTGGATTTAATTTGCGATCTCTGATCACTTCTTTTTGCAAATAATTCAGAAACTCAGCATCCCCGATTTTACTGCTTTGTGCATTTTCCTCCCCAAAACAAGTATCACTACCTGTATGGCAGGTCGGTCCGGCAGGGCTAGCCTTGATAAGAATGGTATCTGCGTCACAATCCACCAATACTTCCTGTACAAACAAAAAATTATTGGATGTCTCTCCTTTGGTCCACAAACGGTTTTTGCTGCGGCTAAAAAAGGTAACGGTTCCCTCTGCTTGTGTTTTTGCGAACGCTTCGGCGTTCATATAGCCAAGCATCAATACTTTATCAGTAGCCCCATCTTGGATGATTGCAGGCAAAAGGCCATCTTGTGATTTAGAAAAATCTGGCGTTACAATTGTATCATTACTCATTGAAGTACTCATTTATGACCTTTTCAGTGTTACCGATTCTGTTATATAATAAATCTATCTTGTTAAACGCACGGGAATATCCTTGTCGGCGAGATATTGCTTAAGTTCCGGAATATCGATTTCCCGAAAGTGGAAAATACTTGCGGCAAGACCGGCATCCGCTTTCCCCGCTGTAAATACATCAAAAAAATGTTCCATGTTTCCTGCTCCTCCCGAAGCAATAACGGGAATGTTGGCATTCCCCGATATGATAGACGTCAGTTCGAGTGAAAATCCGTTTTTAGTACCATCGGCATCCATAGACGTCAGTAGTAGCTCGCCGGCTCCACGCTCCTCCACCTCCTTAGCCCAGGGAATCGTTTGCAAGTCCGTTGCTTTCCTACCGCCGTGGGTATGCACCATGTGCTGCATTCCGTTGGGCGTTTCGATATAGCGCGTATCGATTGCAACCACAATACACTGGCTTCCAAACTCCAACGAAAGTTCGTTGATCAAGTCTGGATTTCTAACTGCCGAGGAGTTAATTGAAACCTTATCCGCTCCCGCATGTAACAGCGCGGAAACATCGGCAACAGACGAAATACCACCACCCACCGTAAACGGTATATTAATGGTTTGAGCCACACGACGAACCAAGTCAATGAAAGTGGACCTGCCTTCTACCGTTGCGGTTATATCCAGATAAACCAGCTCATCCGCTCCCTGGGCTGCATACATGGCACCCAGTTCAACAGCGTCACCGGCGTCTCGCAGATTAACAAAGTTTACTCCTTTTACCGTTCTACCCTCTTTTACATCCAAACAGGGAATAATACGTTTTGTCAGCATTTCAGTTCAAATTAACGATAACCTCAGAGGGTATAATTACCCATTTATAGAAAGCGCAAATATTTTAGGCTATGAATCTCTGCAAGTCCGTCAGACTAATTCTGTTTTCGTAGATCGCCTTTCCTATGATAACCCCGTAAACATTCATTTCAGCCAGTTTTTCAACATCTTCAATGCCACTTACACCACCACTCGCAATGATTTTAAGCTCGGGACATTTGTCTTGCAAATTTTTATAGAGATCAAATGAAGGGCCTTGCAACAAACCATCCTTAGCAACATCCGTACTAATTGCGTACTGAATACCGAGTTCTACATATTTCTCTACGAAATCGTAAACCCATAATTCTGTACCTTCTTCCCAGCCGCTTACGGCAACTTTTTCATTCTTTGCATCGGCACCTAATATCATTTTTTCACCGCCGTATACAGAAAGCCAGTGTTTAAACAGATCAGGCTGTTTTACGGCCACACTACCACCGGTAACTTGTTTGGCACCACTCTCAAAAACGATACGAATATCCTCTTCGGACTGCACACCCCCACCAAAATCGATATGAAGTGTTGTTTTGGCTGCTATTTTTTCGAGAATCTTCCAGTTCACCACTTTCTTCGCTTTGGCTCCATCAAGATCAACCAAATGCAGCCGTTTCAGCCCAGCGTCTTGAAATTCAAGCGCTACTTCCAGCGGATTTTCGTTATATATTGTCTTTTTACCATAATCTCCCTGGGTCAGCCTCACGCATTTCCCTTCGATCATGTCAATTGCAGGAATAATTTCTATCATATCTATGGGCTTCACGGAGCCGGATTTGGGTATTTTCTTTCTATTCTAACGAACTTATAGTTTCAGGAAATTTTCAATGATTTGCTGACCAGCATTTCCACTTATTTCGCAATGGAATTGAGCAGCATAAAAATTATCCTTTTGCAGCATGGCACTAAAAGGTTGAATATAATCGCAGGTCGCTACGGTATATTCACAAACAGGAGCTGCATAGCTATGTACAAAGTATACGTAAGCGTTGTCTGGAAGTTGGGTGGTAAGCGGGGTGCTGTAATTGAATATGTTGTTCCAGCCCATATGAGGCACCTTAAGACCAGGCGTAGCAGGAAAACGTTTCACATCCACATCAAAAATACCCATACAGTCGGTATTGTTCTCTTCCGAGTAGCGACACATCAACTGCATCCCTATACATGTTCCGAAAACAGGCTGCTTTAAGGTTGGTATCACAAGATCTAAACCTGTTTTCTTCAAATAGGCCATGGCAGTACTCGCCTCACCTACACCCGGAAAAATGACCTTGTCCGCAGTACGTATCTCATGCTCATCATCGGTATACAAATACGTTGCACCAACCCGATCAAGTGCGTACATCACAGACTGGACATTACCAGCGTTGTATTTTATAATTACAGTTTTCATCTCTTTTCAATACGACGACAAAAAGGGCTGTCCACCACGTTTCTGTCAAGCATGGGTAGAATTTTAACAAAAAAAGCCCGATTCTTAAAAAATCGGGCTCCTGGGATACTATGTATTCAACCTTATTACAACACTACTTGCAAAAACATATCATCCAAGACGTCCGAAAGCCATGTGACTATGATGAAATTGATGATATGTTTTTACTATTATCATGGTGCAAATGTAACGAAATTTTGAGTTAGATGAAAATAAGCCAGTTAAATATTATATTAAAATTTCGTTAGAACCGTTTATCTTGTTCTGTAAAAACCATTTACAGGTTTCATATTATATTTTTAGAATCATTGTCACAACTGTATATCAGGAAACTTATCAAGATGTATGACAAATCTTGCCTAGACCCCGTATTTTTACCGCTCAATGTCCCGACTATGAGATCCTTAGTTTCAACCATTTTATCCTTTTTACTAGCCTTGACAACCCACATTTCCATGGCCCAGTCGACCGATGAAGCCCGACGCTTATATGATGCACACAAAAACTATCGTGAAGCCACACTAACACAACGCCGTTTTAAACAAAAAGACATCTTGCCGTTGATTGAGCAACGGAAAAACAACCCACTATACGAGATTAAAAGCGTTGGACAATCCTTCGAGGGCCGTAATATCCAGATGCTTAAAATAGGCAACGGCCCTAAGAAGGTTTTGTTATGGTCGCAGATGCACGGGGATGAACCCACGGCTACCATGGCCAGTTTTGATATTTTCAATTTCTTTGAAGGAAAGAACGATGGATTTGACGCCCTAAGAAAAACCATACTGGACCAGACAACCCTATACTTTGTACCTATGCTCAACCCCGACGGTGCTGAGCGCTACCAGCGCCGTACCATGCAGGGAATAGACATGAACCGGGACGCCGCTGCCCGCCAAACCCCGGAAGCTAAAATCCTGAAAAGCCTGGTAGATTCATTAAAACCCGATTATGGTTTTAACCTCCACGATCAAAGTCCAAGGTACTCCGCTGGCCGTAGTGCAAAAGTGGCAACCATTTCGTTTTTGGCAACATCCTATGACTATGAACTTTCTATTAATCCTGTTCGTGAACGTTCCATGCAGTTAATTGTAGGCATGAACAAAATTTTACAGGAATATATACCCGGCCAGGTTGCCCGATATAGCGATGACCATGAACCCCGTGGCTTTGGTGACAACGTTCAGAAATGGGGGACTACACTCGTTTTAATTGAATCGGGTGGATATGTGGGAGACCCCGAAAAGCAATACATTCGGCAACTTAATTTCATGGCCATACTATCGGCATTGAGTACGATATCGGACAACTCCCTCACAAAAGAAAACAGAGAAGATTATTACAAAATACCGGAAAATGGCCGTTGGCTATATGATTTAGTGGTACGAAATGCAACGGTTAAACAGTCGGGTAAAACTTTTACGGCTGATCTGGGTATCAACCGCAATGAGGTGAATTATGCCAATGCCGGCAAGTTTTTCTACTATAGTAAAATTGAAGATTTTGGAGATCTGCATCCGCAATTTGGTAGCCAAGAGTTAGACGCCACGGGGCTTACCATTGAAAAAGGGAAGGTTTTCCCAACTGCTTTTAAAAATATCAGCGCGGTAAGTAAGCTTAACGCACTAAATCTGTTAAAAGAAGGCTATACCTATGTTCGCCTGGCCGCCGACAGTAATACAAGGGCTTTGGGTCTTTATTTCACCACCTCACCACTACATATATTAAGAAATGGACAAGCTGCCCCATCAGGAGTTCCCGGTTTAGGTCATACGGCAACCTTTATCCTGAAAAAGGGAAACACTGTCAAATATGCCATCATTAACGGGTTTCTGTATGATCTGGACGATTTTCAGGATAACATAGGAAACGGAATTGTTGAGTAGCAATATTAATTCATTATAGAGTCTATTATAATAAATAAGGCTCTATAATGGCTTGGCACACAATAACACAACTAACTGATTATCAGTAAAACATATTATTATTTCATAATCAACCGATAATACAGCGGTAATATTGAGGTAATATTGACAATCTACTTTTGTGTCGAAAATATGACACCGAAAGTATGAAAATCAAGATTTTTACCATCCTTCTTTTATTGATCACCGTATCCACGGTTTTTGCTCAGACGGGTTCCATTAAAGGATCTATTGTGGACGCTCAGTCCAAGGACGTTATCATCGGAGCCAGCGTCGTAATCAAAGGCTCAACCCCACCCTTGGGAACTGCAACCGATGTGGAAGGTAAATTTGAAATTCCTGCGATTGCCACTGGAAAACACATTGTGGTGATCAGCTATGTTTCCTTCAAAAACAAAGAAATTGAGGTTACCGTTTACCCCAACCAAACAACCCTGATCAATACCACTCTTGAAGAAGATGTTGCCAATCTCCAGGAGGTGAAAATCGTTGGACAGCGACAAACATTTACGGATGTTTCCGTCATTTCCGAAATTAAAAAAGCGGAACAAATTGCCGTTGGGATTTCTGCACAACAAATACAGAAATCGCAGGACCGTGACGCGTCCCAGGTTGTCCGGAGGGTGCCGGGTGTTTCCATTCAAGACGATCGTTTTGTCATAATACGAGGGCTCAACGAACGCTATAATACGGTAATGCTTAATGACGCTATAACTCCATCTTCGGAGGTGGATGTAAAATCCTTTTCATTTGATCTGATACCCAGCTCTGCCATTGATCGGATTATGATCTACAAGTCAGGAGCTCCCGATTTGCCGGGCGAATTTGCAGGTGGTATTATTAAAATTTACACCAAAACAATTCCTGATCATAATGGTTTTTCTCTCAATGTCTCAACTGGCATGAGAGGAGGAACGACCTTTGAAAGTGTTAAGGATTATAAAGGTGGCGCTATGGATTGGCTCGGATTTGGTGCAAAAGACCGCGTTCTCCCATCCAATTTCCCTAAAACAGCAACCATCAATTCGGAATATACCCCTTCTGAAACTACTTTAAACGCTTTTAGAAATCTGCCCGAATTTTATAATATGACCAATAAAACGGTATCTCCAGGCCTACGTTTATCGCTGGGTTATAACGGAAACATTCAACTTGGAGACCGTCGTCTTACTACTTTCAACAACATCAATTATTCCAACACCAACCAATACATGCCCACGGAGCAGTTCCGTTATCTGGCCTTTAACCCTTCAAAACAGGCTTCTGAGGTTCAAATCAATTACAAAGATCAGTTCTATGGACAAAATACCCGTTTGGGCGTTATGTCTAACTGGGGCTTCATTATTAACCCAAACCATAAAATTGAGTTCAGGAATCTTTTTAACCAATTGAGCAATAAAGAAACCACGTTTCGCCAGGGATATAGTAATGACAATGGTCGGGAAGTGCAGAATTACGCCTTCCGCTATGAATCCAAAAGTATATACACAGGCCAGTTGAGCGGAACGCATGATCTTTCCGATGCCACTACTGTCAAGTGGACAGGAGCCCTGGGTATGACCCATAGAGACGAGCCCGATTTCCGCAGATTTGTATCTAGCAGGCCTATGGGAACAGAAGCACCATTTACCATAGAAACTTTGCAAGGTGGAAACGCCAGCCTGACACACAATGCCCGCTTTTACTCTAAGTTGAATGAGTTTACAGCATCCTTTCGTGCAGACGTTGAGCACCGAATTGACCGTAACAACGATGAAAAAATGCAAATTAAGCTGCGCGCCGGAGCATATGCAGAAAACAAGGACCGAAAGTTTAATGCCCGTTGGTTCAATTTGAATAATCCCGGAGGTGTATCCTCCGAAATTCTTAACCAAGCCCCTGGACAATTCTTCGACAGTAACAATATCGCAGCTGACAGACTACATTTTGTAGACCAAACAAACCTTAGCGACCGATATAACGCACAAAATTTATTGATTGCTGGCTATGTAGGTGCACATATTCCGCTTACCTCCAAATTCTCTGCTTCACTAGGTTTCCGAGGTGAATACAACCGCCAACAGTTACAAAGCCAGCTTAAAGGATCGGGAGAAATCGTAGATGTTGACAACCCGATTTTTAGAGCGCTTCCATCTGCTAATTTTACCTATAATTTTACAGAGAAGTCGTTGTTGCGCTTAGCTTACAGTGTAACCGTGAACCGGCCTGAGTTTAGAGAACTTGCCCCATTTAATTACTACGACTTTAATTTTGATGTGTCGAGAGTTGGAAATGCCAACCTAAAAACCCCTTCGATCCAAAATATAGATTTACGCTACGAGTTTTATCCGGCTGAGGGAGAAGTTATATCCATTGCAGGTTTCTACAAGGACTTCAAAAACCCTATTGAAACAAGGGTAAGATACTCCGGATCTAACGTATCATTCACTGTGGACAATGCAAAAAGTGCCTATGCCTACGGTGCAGAACTCGAAGTGCGCAAATCCCTCAGATCGCTTACTAACATTTCCTTCATTGACAACTTGACCTTGCTACTTAATGCATCGGTTATCAAAAGTGACGTATTAACCGGCTTTACCGGTCAGGAAGAAAACCGACAGTTACAAGGGCAGTCGCCTTACCTAATCAACACAGGACTTTACTATACACACCCAACGCTTGGACTTCAAATCAATGCGCTATACAATGTGGTGGGAAGACGAATTTTCTTGGTAGGCGACAAAGAGGTACAACCTACCGTATATGAAATGCCTAGAAACGTCATTGATCTTAACATTATAAAAAGCTTTGGAAAGCACCTTGAATTGAAACTAGGAATTCAGGATTTACTCAACCAACAGTTCCGTTTAATCCAAGACAGTAACCTTGATGGCACCATTACCAGTATCGATGAAAGCTACCAAAGGTATCGTCGTGGTACTTATTCTACGCTGGGATTATCCTTCAAATTTTAATTCAACAAGAACAACTTAAAAATAAACCAATCAAACACGAATTGTATGAAAAAGTTAAGTGGTAAATTGTTTAGCCTATTGATAGTCGGCATGGCCGTGACAGGCGTTGTATCGTGCAGTTCGGATGACGACAACAATGTGATCACTCCGCCTGTTGTTGTTCCCGGTACCGCACAAGTCGTGAAAGGTTCTATCACAAAAAATACAACTTGGAAGGCCAGCGATCAGTATATATTAAATGGTTTTGTATATGTTGAAGAAGGTGTGACGCTTACAATTGAGCCAGGAACAATTATTAGAGGTGATAAAGAATCCAAAGCCGCTCTTTTCGTAAAACGCGGTGCGAAAATCATGGCGGTTGGTACGGCTGAGAAACCAATCGTTTTCACATCCAACCAACCCGCTGGACAGCGTAGAGCCGGTGACTGGGGAGGATTGGTTATATTGGGTAAAGCGCCCGTAAATAAAACTCCGGCTGTGGTAGAAGGAGAAGAAAAAACAGAGTTTGGAGGAAACGATCCGGCAGATAACTCCGGTGAATTGAAATATGTTCGTATCGAATTTGCAGGTATTGCATACGATCCCAATAAAGAAATCAATAGCTTGACCTTAGGAGGTGTTGGTTCTGGTACTAAGATCGAATTCGTACAGGCATCATTCGGTGGTGATGATTCCTTCGAATGGTTTGGAGGAACGGTAAATGCCAAACATTTAATTTCATACCGAGGACTGGATGATGATTTCGACACAGACAATGGATACAGCGGCTTGGTACAATTTGGTTACATCCTACGTGATCCAGCCGTTGCCGATCAAGCGGGCGATTCAAATGGATTTGAATCCGACAATGATGCCAATGGCACATCAGCAAACCCACAAACCTTGGCAAAATTTGCCAATATAACCACCACGCTAATTCCAAAAGAAGATGGTACTGTGGATGGTAAATTTGCCTCAGCAATCCGTATCCGTCGTAATTCCGGGATTTCCATTTACAACAGTGTATTTACAGGTGCATTCCCACGTTCAGGGCTGCGTGTAGAAGGAGATGCTTCCCTGGCAAACTTCACATCAGGTCTAATCAAGATGGATGGTGTTGTATTGGCTACCACAGCTCCTAAACAAGTAGAAGGAATTACGGAAGCTCAATTCAAAGCAGCCGGAGCTAAAAATGCGATTTCCTTGCTTGCCGATCTAAAATTTGATGCTTCATTCAATAAACTAGTCACCAAACCAAATGGAATCCCGGGCGCAGGTTCGTCATTACTTACCGGCGGTGCCACTCTCCCTGCCGGTTTTGAGCCAACTACATTTGTAGGTGCATTCGATAAAACGGATTGGACTACTGGTTGGGCCAATTTCGATCCGCAAAATGCTAACTACGAGTTAAAAAAATAACGTTTCAAAGACCTTATAATTGGTGTCAGAAATTAAAAAGGCCAGAAGCAGATGCTTCTGGTTTTTTTTGTTTTCCTGGATCTACCAATGCTCCAAATCTCTAATTACTATACCTCTGGTTGCAATCCTGCATGTAAACCAATAACTTCGAACCTTCAAATTGGGACTTAACCACCCGATAACTACAATTTTGATCCCTAATCTTTTTTGAATGTCCGAATTCCAGGCTTACCTCCAGTTGGGTTTTGAACACATTACCGACTCCAAAGGATACGACCATATACTTTTTATTATGGCATTATGTACGGTTTATACACTCATGGACTGGAAAAAAGTGATCATATTGGTTACAGCCTTCACGTTGGGGCATTCTGTTACCCTTGCACTGGCTACTCTAGGCATTGTACAGGTAAATCCTGATGTGATTGAACTACTGATCCCCATTACCATTCTGATCACCGCCATCCTTAATTTTTCCTATCAAGAAAAAAGACCAGTATATAATCAGAAGAAAAGTACATTCACTTTTCGATATCCCCTCGCTTTAATTTTTGGATTGATTCATGGCTTAGGTTTTTCTAATTATTTGAAAGCCCTCCTGGGTAAAGAGGCTAACATTATTAATCCCTTATTGGGCTTTAATATAGGTCTTGAACTAGGCCAGTTAATCATTGTATTTATGGTACTTTTGGTTGCTTTTGTACTCATTGAAATTTTACGTATTTCTAAATTAACCTGGGTTCATATTTTATCAGGAATTATTGCCGGTATGGCCTTCTCGCTAATCATCAACAACGAATTCTTGCAAAGTATGTCCTAAACACTTCTGACCGAACTATTTATTAAACTTCTAAAAACTGACATCTCTTATAACAAACTACTCATACGATGAAATCACGATTACTTCTCCTATTTCTGCTCCTGACATCCATTATGTCCATGGGACAGCAAATACCTACCTCACCCAATTACAAGGCGCACGACCGCTTTGAACAACTGGGCACTATATTGCCTACTCCCAATACCTATCGCAACGCTTCTGGTGCGCCAGGCCGTGAGTATTGGCAACAACGCGCCGACTACGATATTAAAGCTGAACTAGATGACGATAAGCGCAGAATCGTTGGTTCTGAAACCATCACCTTCTACAACAACTCCCCGGATGAACTGAAATACATCTGGATGCAGCTTGACCAAAATCTTTTCAAGAAAGATGGAATTGGGGCCACTACCCGCACAGGTACTGTGAATGACAAGGGCATGAGTGTGGGGCAGTTGCAGTCACTAAATAATGGACGCGGCTCTTCTCTGGATCCAAATACAGAATATGGTTATGAAATTAAAGCTGTAAAGGACAAAGCTGGCAAAGCACTTCCATATACCATCAACAACACCATGATGCGTATTGACCTGCCTGTATCCATGAAGCCGGGTACAAATCTGGTATTTAGCGTAGATTGGGCTTTTAATATTACCGAATACTATGGACGTAGCGGTTACGAATATTTTCCAAAGGATGGCAACAGCAATTATTTTATTGCCCACTGGTTTCCCCGGTTGGCTCCTTATGATGATGTGAACGGGTGGAATCACAAACAGTTTCTGGGCCAAGGAGAGTTTGCATTGATTTTCGGAAATTATAAAGTGGCACTTACTGTACCTGCCGACCACATTGTGGCTGCCAGCGGCGAATGTCAAAATTATGCACAAGTACTTACCGCAGCCCAAAAGCAACGATTGAAGAAGGCAGAGGGTTCTAAAACCCCGGTAATAATTGTTACCCAGGCCGAAGCTGAAAAAGCTGAAAAACGGGAGAATAAAAATCCTGGCAAAAAAACCTGGATCTATAAAGCAGATAACGTACGCGATTTTGCCTTTGCAAGCAGCCGCAAATTTATTTGGGATGCGATGCAAACAGAGCCCTATAACAACGGCAGAAAAATCTGGTCGATGTCTTTTTATCCAAAAGAAGGAAACCCACTTTGGGAACAATACTCAACCCGTGCGGTTGAGCACACGCTCAAATCATACGGAAATCGTACGTTTGAATATCCATATCCGGTAGCTATTTCTTGCCATGCAACCTCAGGTGGCGGTATGGAATATCCAATGATCAGTTACAACGGAGGCCGGCCCGAGGAAGACGGCACCTACTCGGAGGCTGTAAAATATGGAATGATCGGGGTGATTATACACGAAGTGGGCCACAACTTTTTCCCGATGATCGTCAATTCTGATGAGCGCCAATGGGCTTGGATGGATGAAGGTTTAAATACATTTTGTCAGTACTTGGCCGAAAAAGAATGGGACTATAACTACCCGACAAGACGAGGTGAACCCAACCAAATCACAGAATATATGTCATCAGATCCATCGGTTCTATCTCCGATTATGACTTCTTCTGAAAACATTATTGGACTAGGGCCTAATGCCTATGCAAAACCTGCCACAGCCCTCAATATCCTTCGTGAAACCATTATGGGTCGCGAGCTTTTCGATCATGCCTTCAAGGAGTATGCCAATCGCTGGAAATTTAAAAGTCCTACCCCGTCTGATTTCTTCAGAACCATGGAAGATGCTTCGGGTGTTGACCTGGACTGGTTCTGGAAAGGTTGGTTTTATGGCACCGAACCGGTGGATCAGGATTTGGTGAGTGTAGATTGGTTTAGCATTGATACGCAAAATCCAGAAATCGAAAAAGAACTAGCCAGAAAACAAGCGGCTATAAAACAAGGAACCATTAGCAAACAACGCGACTTAGCCAATAAAGGCACCACGGTTGTGGCACAAGATTCAACCATGGCTGATTTCTACAATCGTTATGATCCATTTAAAGTAACAGATGCAGACCGCCAGAAGTATGAGCAATATTTGGCTAGCCTTTCGCAAAGCGAACGTGATTTGGTTACGGGAAATCCTAACTTTTACACCTTAACTATAAAAAACAAAGGTGGATTGGTGATGCCAGTAATTGTAAAGATGGATTTTGAAGATGGTACAGACTCCACCGTTGTTTTCCCTGCTGAAATCTGGAGATTCAATGACAGCCAGGTGAACAAGGTATTAACCACCAAAAAGAAAGTGGTTCAATGGACCTTAGATCCTTACTTCCAGATCGCTGACATCGATACGGGCAACAACACTTTTCCACGCGTTGCGAAACCAACCCGCTTTCAGATCTTCAAACAGCAACAATTACGCCGACCAGCCAATCCAATGCAAACAGAAGGGGCTGGAAAACTCGGAACTACACCCAGAAATTAAGTTTTTAAATACCAAAAAGAATCCTTTCGAACATACCGGAAGGATTCTTTTTTGCATATTGGGTTTTCAGAAACAAGAAAAAAAACATCTCTGGATACTGGCCCAAACAGCCAAAGTAGTTGTAGGTTTATAGGAAGGGTTACAAAACGTTTAAATTTTAACATGAAATGATGAATATTGTTTTTCTTGATGGCTATACTTTAAATCCCGGTGATCTGGATTGGCAACCAATTCGAACACTAGGGAATACCACCATTTATGACAGAACAGCGAAAGATGAAATCATTGAGCGGGCACAGCATGCTGATGCTATATTGGTGAATAAAGTAATTTTGTCAGCAGATATCTTAGCGCAACTTCCTAGGCTAAAATATATAGGTGTTGCCGCCACAGGCTACAACAATATTGATATCCAGGCCGCAAAACAACGTAACATCATCGTTACAAATGTAAAGGCATATGGGCCTGCTTCCGTAGCGCAACATACGTTTGCTTTATTACTCGCTTTGGTAAACCGGATAGAAACACATAGCCAAAGCGTTTTTAATGGCGATTGGTCTTCCTCTGCCGATTTTGCATACTGGAAAACCCCACTCACCGAACTGGCCGGAAAAACCATTGGCTTAGTTGGACTGGGGGACATAGGTTCCCAAGTGGCCGCGATAGCTCAGGCATTTGGAATGAAGGTGATCGCATATCGTAAAAATCCGATGCTTACCGCCAATACCAATATTACAATGGTTTCTCTTGATGATCTATTTAAGCATAGTGATGTGGTGAGCTTACATTGCCCGTTAACGGAAGAAACCAAAGGATTAATCAACACAAAAACACTGGCTAGTATGAAGCCGACGGCTCTTCTACTTAATACAGGAAGGGGGCCATTAATTCAAGAAGCGGAGCTTGCACAAGCCCTTGCGGCCGGCACGATCGGTGGTGCCGGATTGGACGTGCTTTCCACCGAACCACCTGCGGCTGACAATCCATTACTTTCGGCTCCGAACTGCGTAATTACCCCTCACGTTGCATGGGCTACGCTGGAAGCTAGACAGCGTTTATTACAGATGGTTTCGGAGCATTTAAAAGCATTCCAGAACGGAACACCTCAAAGTGTAGTGTCGCAATAAACATTGTTTTGTAGGGAGTGAATCTTTCCGATTATTCTCCCTACATCTATATGGCTACTACCATACCGACTTATAGTGCCGGGTAGGCAACGTGATCACAAATTCTGCCCCCTCTCCTTCTCTACCTATTGCCTCGATAGTCCCCTGGTGTTTATCAATAATTTTGCGGGTTGTTGCCAACCCAATCCCCGCTCCCTCATATTTTCCTCCACTATTAAGCCGTTGAAAAAGAGAAAATATCTTCTCCCCGTGTTTACCGTTGAAGCCAATTCCGTTATCTGAAATGATAATAGTACTAAGCTCGCGGGCTTCGTCGGCACTACCACTTATTGAAATGCAAGGCGTTTCTGAATCTTTTGAAAACTTAAGCGCATTACTGATCAGATTTTGAAACACCTGTCTCATCTGAGCTATATTGACCTCAATGACGGGTAATTTACCAACGGATATTTGCGCTTTCTTTTCTGCGATAACCATTTCATAGTCGTCCAACACTTCGTCCACTATATCATTCAGATTAGCCAAAACAAAGGTGTTCATATTCGAAGAAACCCGAGAATAATTGAGTATTTCAAATATCATCGATTTCATTCTGGCCGAGGATGCGATAATCTTATCCAGAAGAATGGAGCCATCCGCAGTGAATTCGGCATGGTGTTTATCTTTTAGCAAGGTGGCGAACATTTGCATTTTTCGCAGAGGCTCCTGTAAATCATGAGAGGCCACCGATGCGAACTCCTGCAAGTCGCTATTACGGGTTTCCAATTCCAAATTATTATGGACCAGCCTCTGATTGCTTAATAGCAAATCTTCCTCTGTGCTACGATGTTGAGTTAGATCCGTCATCATCACAGCCAGTTCGTGATCATTCACCGCAAAAACAGAAAGCCTCATTGGATTTAATTCACCCCCACTCGCTCTCACATCCATCACTACACTACAAGGCTGTGATTTCCCCTTCATCAAAGTTTCGATCAAAGCGGACGTATGGATAGACTCAATAAACGAGCTAAAAGGTAACCCTATAATCTTATTAAATGGCAGCCCTAAAATATCTGCAAATTTTTCGTTAGCATAAAGTATTTCCCCATTATGATCAAGTAGTACCACTCCTTGGTTCATTTTCTCTACAATAGCCTGCGCATTTGAATACAAGGATGAGGATTTATCGGAATTGACCCTATTAGCCTGATATACAATTTGCATATGATGATGATCGACCGGAACTGGTTCGGGGGCTATCCCAGCGTCTTTCAATTGCCTACGCAAATGATGATTTTCGATCTCTAACTCCCGATACGTTTTCAACTCTTTCATTCCAGCCAAACTAAATCTTAAGGTATTGATCATGATTCGCAGAAATACATTTGAACTCCTAAATGATTCCGGTATTCATTTTTTAATATCGAGTCACTAGGAAAACTATTAAAAACTTATGTAAAAGTTTAAAAAACACAACAAACTCAAAATTTATAATAAGCAAATTGGATTAACATAAAACAATTATGCCGTAGATTATTCCACTAGCCTATATACAAAAAAAAACAGGCGTTGGAATTTTCCAACGCCTGTAATATTTATCACCGGGGAACCTGCTACTAACCGGGTAAGCCAAATGGCAGATTCCTTTCAACTAAACTTTAAACTGCAAGATACTCCGTTTCTATCACTTCAATTTCCATCGTTCTTAATTCTAATGTAAATTTAATCGACCTAAAATTGGAGCCAATTGCCGTCCGGTCTTAGTAATTAGGATTTTGAACAATTGATCCACCGGATCTGTCAATTTCAGTTTGTGGAATTGGGAATACTTCATTTTTCCCAGCTGTATAATTTCCACCCTTTCCATTCGAAAGCGGCTTCGCCGAATAAGCTTTCATGGTCGTTACCAATGAATTCCAACGAATAAGGTCATATAAGCGGTGGTATTCCATAGCCAATTCCACACGACGTTCGTGACGCACAGCCTTACGCAAATCATCTGTAGGTTTCACATCGGCAAGTGGCGTATTAGCAATTTTAGTGATGCGAGACACCGCCTCAGAATCCTTGCGAGAACTGCCAGATGCACGCTTGCGAACCAGGTTGATATATGTAGCCGCTTCCTGCTTATCTCCTCCACTTTCAATTAAACCTTCTGCATACATCAACAAGACGTCAGCATAGCGAATTGGATGGTAAGTCCATGCATCATTTCCCCAACCTTGGCCACGACGAGACTCCGGAAGGTAAACTTTACGGTTGTGGTATCCTGTGTTTGGATATGTAGAGAAGTCAAGAATCTCCTGCGTAGCATTCACTTTAGGGAATATATCGCCAGACTGCAAGATTGTATAAAGCAAACGTGGGTCTCCTGGCTCAAATTCGTTCACCAGATCCTGCGTTGGCAAATCAAAGCCCCATCCACCAGTTGCACCACGTGGTGAGCAGTAAACAGGTGTCGTACTTCCATAAATTGGTACAGCAGGATCATCGCCCATAATGATCGAGAATACGGCTTCTTTCGTCTTGTATCCATTTTGCAAGAAGATCTCCTGGAACTCCGGGTGCAATGCATAAGCATTAGAATCAATTACTTTCTTAGCAGCATCCTTTGCCTTAGCGTACAACGACTGATCGTCCTTGGCAAAGAACAAATACGTACGAGCCAAAAGTGCCCATGCAGCCTCCTGAGTAGCTCTACCTATTTCAGTAGCCTGGATTGACTTTGCAGAAAGCATATCCGGGTTATTTGCAGCAGCAAGAAGTTCGGCTTCAATAAACGTAAACATCTCCTTGCTAGAAACCCGTACTAGTTTATTGCGGTCATCTACCGTCAACGTTTTCGTTACCAAAGGAACACCACCGTATACACGAGCAAGTTCAAAATAGAACATAGCACGTAAGAAACGGATTTCAGCGATATATCGGTTTTTCAATTCAGGCGCAAGTGGCGAGCCAGAAGCATCGATCAAATTCGCATCTGGCAAACGCTCTAATCCTACGTTGCAATTTCCGATGGCATTGTAACGTGCCGACCAGAAACCTTGCAAAGTTTCGTTGGAAGAGATGGTTCTACCAAAGCCAAGATCCGTTACAAATGGACGGTCACCTGCATCCGAGCCACCTTTATCGGCATCATCGGTAGCCATGTTACCTAATTCGGCACGAGCGGCCTCATATCCCCAAAAGTCGTTAAATCCTCGGTAACAAGTTACGAGTGTTTTAAAACCTGCGTCTGGTGATTTATAAAATGTTTCGTCGGTTAGGTTTCCTGGGGGTGTACGATCCAGGAAGTCATCCGAGCAAGACGTTCCGAACAAAGTAAGTGCCGAAACGAAAAGTATTTGCGTCAGTTTTTTCATTTTGTATTCTGTATTTAAGAATGACACCATTTAAATGGAATAGGGCTTAGAATTTTGCATTAACACCGAACAACCACGTACGTGCTTGTGGGAAGAATCCCTGATCGATACCCGTTAACTTCGGATCTGTTGCACCCATTTCCGGATCAAGTCCTGTGTACTTGGTAATCGTGAAAAGGTTTTGAGCACCTACGTAGAATCTTACATTTTTAATTTTCGCTTTTTCCAGCATTAGCGATGGAAGGCTGTAACCAATTTGTAAGTTCTTCATACGCATGTAAGAACCATCTTCTACAAAGTATTCTGAAACGTTGGTATTCAAACCAGCATTTTGAGAAATTTTATAGTACTCATTTGTACTTCCTGCACCATTCCAGGCTTTTTCAAGATATCCCTTAGGCGCGTTGTACCAGCCCGTTCCAGCTTCTGTATCGTAACGCAAGATGTTCATGACGTCATTACCTTGTGAACCCTGCATAAATGCACTAATATCAAATCCTTTATAGCTTGCATTTAATGTAAGACCATAGATAAAATCCGGCCATGGATTACCAATTTTGGTACGGTCATCCGCGTTCAATAAATTATCTCCATTGATATTTCTGAAACGAATATCACCCGCTGTTGAAAGACCTTTTTGTACACTTGCATTCACTTCGTCAGGCGTTTGGAAAATACCGTCCGTCAACCATCCGTAGTAGTAACCCACTGGCATTCCTACTTCTGTTTTTGTGAACGTTTGTCCCAAGTGAGCCGTAGAATAGATTGGCTCTCCACCTCCTAGCGTAGTCACCTCGTTGGTGAATGTTGACAAAG
>CALGRQ010000277.1 GCA_937880795.1 uncultured Dyadobacter sp.
CGAATGTCATTATAATTGGTTCCTAAAACACCACCTGCTTCTAGATCTAACTTAAGTTGTGCCCATAGCGGATGAACGAGGAGGCTTAATACAAAAATACTGATGATTCGCTTGGTCATATGTCAATAGTTTGGTTTATGGTGGTCTGACATAAAATTATACCAGCATAGAATGATGTTCTAAAAATGTAGAATTGATATAATGGTAAATAAAAAATATTCTATTTGTGTTGCATAGTATCAATTCTTTCTGGGGTAACACATTCGCAGTTGAGGAATAGAATGCACAGAGACGTTCGGTGCCATTGAGTGGATCGCGTTGGGAAAATAGGGAACGATTGTTTTATCCGTGGGGATTGTCTTTTCACTTAAATCCTAAATTATGAGTACCGAAAACTTAAGTAATCAGGAAGCTATTGAAAAACTCACCGAGATTGTAAACAAGACGGATATTGGCATGTTTGCCACTTTTAGCGCGAATGATCAATACCCGAACGTAGTGCCTATGAGTAGGCAGGAGGTAGATGAGCAGGGGAATATATGGTATATACTTTCTTCAGAAAGTTCTTCTCATACGAATCTGGTAAATAATAAAAAAGTTTCTATTTACTTTTCGCATGTGCAAGACTATACATTCATGAGTATTAATGGCGTTGCAGAAGTTTATCGAGATCAAGGCCGGATAGATAAGTACTGGAACAAGATGATCGAGGCCTGGTTTGAAAAAGGTAAGGAAGACGAGCGTATCCGTGTCGTGAAAGTGAGTCCTTCCGAAACACATTATTGGGATAATAAAACCAGTAAGCTGGTAACGTTATTCAAATTGGCAGTTAATGCTGTGTCTGATGCTAAACTGGATATAGGCAGGGAAGGCTCATTGGAACTTTAGTACCGTATATCGGCCCAAATATAATTGAATGGCATTTGAACAATATGTTTTATCAGTACGTTAAAAAATCAGGTATACTCAACTCCATTGTTTATACTTGGTTTTTTAAATATTGTTTGTCCTGAAAATTATATTATTTCCCGTGAAAGGAATTTTGTACTCGTGCTTTTTAATGACGTTGATAAGTTGTGGAACTAATTATGAAACAAAGTATTACCAGGCTATTTCTCTCAATAAGAGCGATACGGCCTTATTGAAGCTTGAATTTTCGAAGGAGGCATTCGACGGTAAATATCTGATTAAATATGACGATCGCTCGAAGGACAGTGGGGCGGTTACTGGTAGAATAAAAGGTGATACCTTGGTTGGGAAGTATACATTTTTGTCCAGAGGTAATGTTCAGACTGTTCGACCCATCGCATTTTTAAGAAGTGGTGAGGGCTTAAAATTGGGAGAAGGTGTAGCCGGAACATTCATGGGTTTTCAGGTTTACATGAGTGGATCCATTGCTTTCAATGATTCATTATTTCAATTCAAGCCCATTAAAGAGGAGGAGTATAGCGCATTGGCACGTATAGCAAACTAGGTTAAGTATAAAATGATGCTTGGTGTAATGTCACCCTGAGTCTGTTGAAGGGTAGATGTGCAACGCTTCGACATGCTGAGCAAGACATCTAACACGTCAAAGTAAGATTAACTTAATACTAGACTAGATAGGTTACAGCCTTTCTCTCCATACTTGATCAGATAGGTAAAATAAACTTAGCCCCCGTTCAGAAAATATGAGCGGGGGCTAATGGGTTACTGGAACCATTGTCTGCACTTCCCAAAGGCGGAAGGGTAGTTTTCGGATCCGTTTTCCAGTCAGGTCAAATATAGCATTGGTGTAAACCGTAAGCTGAACTGTATCAGTGACTTATTTTTATTAAGTACAAAATAAGCAAATTGAGTTTTGCTTCGGGCGGGTTGTTACTTTCACTTTATCCCCTTCAAAATGCCAATCTTTCTTAACCATTGTTGTACTTCATTGGCTGTGGATACAGCTTTGTCGTCCTTTATCATCAATAGTTTTCCTTCTTTTTCAATTCCTCCGCGGGTCGTATAGCCGTCCAGTAGTTTGCTTTCAGGGCAAAGCTTCCTTATGGTTTCGATTGAATTTCCCACCCCGTAACCAGCATTTGTATTGAAAGGAATAATGGTTTTACCTTTCAGGTTATATTGCTTCAAAAAACTTTTAACCGGTGGTGGTAATTGCATACCCCAGGTTGGGAAGCCCACAAATATCAGATCGTACTGCTCGATATTGCCAATTGTAGTCTTCAAGGGAGGCAAGAAACCGGTTTCGTTTTCATGTGCCACCTGTGCCACGGTAGTTTGATAATCTTTGGGATAGGGATTCACCAGTTCCAGCGCTACCTGCTTGCCGCCTATCTGTTGGTGAATCATGTCTGCAATCGCCTTGGTATTATTGGTCCGGGATAAATAAACAATTAAAATCTTTTGTGGATCATGATTTTGTTTGTGAATCAATGACTTGCCATCCACGGATATACCAAGGAGCATGAGCAAGCCGATGGCGATCAGATAGATCTTACTTTTATCCACAGCATCTTAGATTTTTACTGGCCCAATAGACGTGTAAACGACAGAGAACCCAATGACCAGCGATCGTTTTCCTTGATATACACTTCCGTAACGACAAAAGGATTGGTGACCTCATTACCTCCTACGACCGCGATCAGACGAATCTTGCTCAATACAATAGCGGTATTCCCGATGAGTTTGACAGAAGTCTCTTGAATATCCGCGTGCTTGTAGTGTATACCGCCCGTTTTAATTACATTGAGTTCCTGCTCTTTGGTCATACTTCCACCCATGTGAACAAACATCGCCTTTTCATTAAATAGCGCAGCCAGGGTGTCTACCTTTTTCTCTGACATCCATCTCCACTTCTCTTTCGAAAGTTGTATGAGTTCCTTTTCAACGGAGGTAGGCATTACGGTTTCAACAGCTTGTGCTTTGGCCGACTGTGTTGTAAAAAATGGGTTAGCCGGGAGCAGAAAGCAAATAACAAGAACATGCTTTAATGGATTCATGGAGCTAATGTTATAAGTGAATGCTTATTTTTTAATGCCATATTCCGCATCGGATACTCGGTGCAGCCAGATTGTTTTTCCCTTTAAGACAGGAGAAGTAGCAATATAGGTAACGCCGCTGTCGGGTGTAGCACCATGCCAATGTTCAATACCTGGTTGGCATTTTACGACATCACCCATGCGAACGGTCTGTCTCGCTTTCCCTTTTTCTTGATAATAACCAACACCTTCGGTGATAATCAAGATCTGTCCACCGGGATGCGTATGCCAGTCGAGCCTGGCCCCTGGATCAAAAATCGCAACTGCGGTGCTATAAGAAAAAGAGCTATCGGCGCTGCTCAGTTCAGATAGCCATACATTGCCCACGTGGTGTACATTTGGCGATTTTTCGCCCTTTGGGAAAATGGAAGTACTTTGGGAAAAGGATGGGGAAGCGATAACGCCGAATAGGAATGCAGTGATATATAGTACTTTTTTCATCAGAATTAATGATTAGACTGTTTGGTAGCAATTAAACATAGAACCAAAATGGTTCTTCGGAACTCTTTTGGGGTAATCATGAAGAGTGGTATAAAAGGTAATTCCAGTAGTGCTGCAATGCGCTCTTACATCCCTACAAATATCTACTTTATTTTTTGCAGGCGGTATATATATTCCTGTATTGTATACCAATATTCCTGTTTATATCAAATGAGGGGTAGTTGCAGCGGATGTATGTTGTATCTTAGCATATGGGTACTTTTTGTACATTATTCATTTGATTAATATTATGGACGAGATCATCCGTTTTGATTCTGTGGGTCAGTATCATACATTCAACCAGCAGGAAACACTACACCCTTTGGTGGGTGTGATTGATTTGTCAAAAGCAAGTCCTCGGTACAAATCCAATATGTATATGGGCATCTATGCGGTACTGCTAAAAGAGGTGAAATGTGGTGACTTGTATTACGGAAAAGAGCTCTATGATTACCAGGAGGGAACTTTGATATTCCTTTCACCCGGACAAGTTGTGAAGGTGGATAATGATGGTGAGTTGTATCATCCCAAAGGGTACGCCCTTGTTTTTCACCCTGATTTGCTTTTTGGAACTTCTTTAAATCAAAGCATTCACAACTATAACTTTTTTAGCTATCAGACCCGGGAAGCTTTGCATATTTCAGAAAGGGAAAAGCAGATTGTGCTGGACTGCTTTGCAAAAATTCAATACGAGTTAAACCATGGCATTGACAAGCATAGTAAAAAACTAATTGCCGCCAATATTGAGTTATTTCTGGATTATTGTACCCGATTTTACGATAGACAGTTTATTACCCGAGATAAAGTGCATCAAGGGGTTGTGGCTAATTTTGAGGCAATTTTAAATGGATATTTTAGGTCAGATAATCCAAAGCTACATGGTCTGCCTTCGGTGAATTATTGTGCCAATGAACTTAATTTATCTCCTAAGTATTTTGGAGACTTGGTGAAACGAGAAACCGGGCAGTCGGCGCAGGACTATATTCAAAATAAAATTATTGAAGTAGCAAAAATGAAGGTATGCCAGAATGATCTAAGCATTAGCGAATTGGCATTTGACCTAGGGTTTAAATATCCACAACATTTTAGCAGACTTTTTAAGCAACGGGTTGGTCAGACTCCAAAAGAGTTTAGGGCGCTCGCCCAAGCTAGCTAACGCGCCAAAATGATATAGTAATGAGGAAAATAAATTTGATTCTGACACTTGTTTTAGTCGTCAATGCGTGGGGTGTTTACGGCCAGGGAAAGCCTGATGAAGCTTTGGACATGACATATCCCAAGGGGAATAAGGTTCCCGAAAGTAATTTTACAGGAACTGCATGGGTGTATCAGGTCATTGAAGCCGACAGTGCTTTCACAGTTCCGGTCGGGCATGTAACCTTTGAGCCGGGTGCTCGCACGAATTGGCATTCTCATGCCGGAGGCCAGGCCTTACTGGCGACAGGGGGCATGGGATACTACCAGGAAAGGGGTAAACCTATCATTGTTTTGCGCAAGGGAGATTCTATAAAATGCGCTCCAAATGTAGAACACTGGCATGGAGCGTCGCCCAAGGTTGGTTTTACACAAATTGCTGTTACTCCGAACACAGCCCTGGGCAGGGTAAAATGGCTCCAACGGGTTAGCGATGCAGAATATAACGGACCTGTTACAGAAAAGAAATAATGGCTTTTATTATAATTAACAGGTTTTCCGCTATTTTATGAGGGAGCGTCGTAATAAATAAGTTTAAATTTACACGTTCATCATAAGAATTGCTTTGGTACTCCATTTAGCAACCAGAGTGACTTCTCGTATACATTTAAGAATTATGTCGATAAAGGATGTTTCCGATTATAGCGGAATGAGTAAGGTGAGTGAGGCTGTGGCTTACACTTTGAAGAAAATGACGGAATACGCCCAACCCGGTATGACCACCAAAGAATTGGATGATTATGGAGCACAAGTATTGAAAGAAAGAGGTGCAAAATCCGCACCTTTCTCCACATACGGCTTCCCAGGATGGACTTGTATTAGCGTTAACCATGCATTTTGTCATGGAATTCCTTCCCAAAAGTTAATATTGAAAGAAGGGGATTTAGTAAATATCGACGTATCCGCTGAGTTGGATGGCTTTTGGGCCGATAATGGCGGGTCTTTCATTTTGGGCAAAGACGTTCATCAACATCAAAAATTGGTGGAAGCGTCTAAGGAAATACTAATTAAATCGATCCGGCATATACGCGGTGGTGTCAAGATTGCTGACATTGGGCATTTGATGGAAACAGAAGCCAAAAGTCGGGGCTTTAAGGTCATTAGAAATTTGGCAGGCCATGGAGTAGGACGAAGTTTACATGAGCAACCCAATAAGTTGGTTAATTATAAGGATCCGCATGACCACCGTCGCTTTACAAAGAATTCGGTAGTGGCTATTGAAACCTTTATATCTACTACTTCGCCGTATGCCGTTCAATTGAATGATGGTTGGACAATGGTTGGAAACATGGGTGGTTATATGGCTCAGCACGAACATACGATTATCGTCACGGATAAAGAACCAATTATTCTTACCGAAATGAACGGTATTTTTGATTGAATCAGCAATTCCTTCACACTAAAATAGGGTTCATAAGGACAAAGAAAAACCTCCGTACAGCCACGTTACGGAGGTTTTTCTTTAATTCATAATCTTATTGAAGTGCTTTCTGCTCCTCTTCTTTGGTATAATGTTCGTGCGTTTGTACCGGTTTGCCTCCTTTGTTCATTTTCATTTGGAAAATATCGACCAGTAAAGAGAACGCCATAGAGAAGTAGATATACCCCTTCGGAATATGGATACCCATACCTTCGCTAATCAGCGAGAAACCGATCAGTAATAAGAACGAAAGTGCAAGCATTTTAAATGCAGGGTGCTTGTTTACAAAATTGCTAATGCTTTCAGCTGCAAACAGCATGATCAGCACCGATACAATTACGGATACATACATAATCCATATTTCTTTAACCATTCCAACGGCCGTAATAATAGAGTCTACTGAAAAGACCATATCCATAAGCAGTATTTGGAAAATGACCTGACCAAAAGTATTCACTTTAATATCCTTAGTCTCGTCTCCTTCTTCCCCTTCCATTTTGTGGTATATTTCTTTCGCACTTTTATATAGTAGGAACAACCCACCCGCAATTAATACCAGATCCTTTCCAGAAATACCCTCGCCTAAAAAGGTGAAGAGATCCTCATCCAGCTTTAAGATGAAAGATATCAATAACAACAGGCCTAAACGAAGCACTCCGGCTAGGATTAAACCATATTGTCTGGCTTTCTTTTGCTGGTGAGGTGGGAGTTTAGCTGCAAGTATCGAGATGAAAATAACATTGTCTATACCCAAAACAGCTTCCAGCGCAATGAGGGTTAGTAGTGAAATGATAACTTCAAATTCCATTTGTTAGATGTTAAGTTAAAAATGAAAGTATATGTATAATCGTGCCAAAAAATTATAAAACTAACTTCTAAAACCTAATCATCGCAAATGTCCAATATGGCTATACGTTAAATTTTGTATAGTATTGATAATCAAAGTTATACTAAAAACAGTGATGTGCTTGCGGATAACGAATCTCAACGATCCCGTATTTATATATATCCGTAAAAGTTGTGGATAAAATTCCTTGGAACCCAAAATACCATTCGCAGGTTGCTACTTTTGTAGGATAATTATTGGGATACAAAATGAAAAATTGTTTTTGTGGCGCTGCTGAGCCGTATTCAAAATGTTGCGCTCCGCTGCACAAAGGGACTATACCTGCAACTTCTGCTGAAAAATTAATGCGGTCAAGATACTCGGCTTACGTGGTTAGTGACATTCCATATCTGATTGCGAGTACCCATATATCGACCCGTTCGGGATTATCTCCGAAAGAAATAGAGCTTTGGGCAAAATCGAATCAATGGAAAGGGCTGGAAATTGTCCATGCAGATTACGCTACTGTAGAGTTTAAGGCGATGTATCGCGATAGGAGTGGGAAAATGCAGGTCCATCATGAAAAATCGACATTTATACATGAAGATGGCCACTGGTTTTACGTGGATGGCATATTTGATGCAGATATAAATTAATTTTATTGCTATGTTCAAACAGTTTGGGATTGCCCGATTTGTAGTTTGTTTCATCGTATTTATTCTCGCATATGTAGTAGCTCGAGATACATACGACTCATTCTTTCAATTGATTACAGGGGGGATGTTTGTTTTGACCATCTATATCATGAATGAAATAAGGAAGGGGCACCACGAAGAACTTTTAAAAAAAGATCAGGAGTGTGCAGAACGAATTGCGGAACTGGAAGATCAGTTGCACGAGAAGGATGCGCAATTGCAACAGATTATTCAGGCTATTACCATTAACCGATCTTCGGAGTAATTTTTTTGATGGCTTTCTACGATTTATCAAAAGAACAGCGGTCTGCATTGGTTGCTGATATTCAATCGGTGTTGGTTCAGGAGCTGGAACTTGGGCGTTTGCACCGAACCGCCGACAGGTTTGCTGATGAAGATACCTATATACGCAAGGCAGCGTATCTTGCAGTAGGGCGGGTATATATAGCGCGACCTGATTTGAAACAAATACTGCTTGGAACATTAGATGAATATGTCCGTCATAGTGATTTTAAAGTAAGACAAACGGTCATCAATGGTGCTGGCGAAATTGGGAAAGTTGATTTTGAAAGTGTAGAACATTTTTTTGACAGAGGGCTGTTTGATACCCATCATTCACCACGAAATGCGGTTATAGGTTCCATTAAAAAGATGGGCGAGGTTAATCCTGATCCGGTTTTGGCGTGGGCTGGAAAATATCTGCATCATGAAAACAAGGAGATACGAAGGGAGATTTGCCATGGTATTGAACTGCGGGGGAGAAAGTTTCCACAGGATATTTTGCCTTTATTGAAGGAATTACAGTTTGATCATACGGCTCGGGTTAGAACCACCCTGGTTCATGTATTGGGGCAAATTTCTTATAAAAAGGGTTGTCTGGAAACCGTAACACTACATTTGAAGACGTGGGAAAATCAGGCCTTGGTGAGAGAGGCGGTCAAGGAGATCATAGACGTACACCATCGTTATCGCAATTTCGCCATATTGAGCCAGGAGGAAGCCAAATCTTTCCTGGCTCAATATGGAATGTTGGATTTATGAATTGCCTCATTGAGCCTTGAGGCCAATTAGGTCGATTATTAGTGATGGCTGCTATTCAATAGCTTTTTTCTCTTTAACATATAGGGCCTTTACAGCCATTAATTTTTTCTGATACCGCTTATCCCTGGCTACATCATGGGTTTCATCAGGATATTTACCGGTATCATAAAAGGATTCGAAGTTGTGCTCCGTATAGTTAAAATATTTAAAATCCTTTGAAATTAATCCTTCTACTTTGGGTAACATCGGACTTGCGAATACGCTGTGGTGGTAAATGAAGAAATAGTTATATTATATTTTTTAATGAATTTATTTTATGAAAAAATCAAATCGTCACTACTAGCCTATTTTTGGAGGCAATTAATGAAGTGCTCCAGACTGTGTTAGAGTCAAATTCTTGTCAAAATTTGGTAGTGGGTACCAATCCAAGTTTCATACCAGAAGTGTGGTAATAAAATATGTTGCGTAAATGTCATTTAACCATATTTTTTAAATCCTTATACCTTTCACGAAGTACCTTCAGTTTCTTAGCATACTGCGTATTATGAGCCTGGTTTTCTTTTTCCAACGGGTCCTCCTTTAGTAGATAAAGCTGCTCATAATCGTGTTCAATAAACTTCATATACTTGATATCTTTTCGTACAACACCCTCGATTTTTGGTAATCTAGGACTTCCCAGAAAAGTATGCTCGTAAAAAAACTCTTTGCGGTTCAAAGGCTTTTTTGCAAGGAGGTTCGTTCCTTGCATTTGATCAGGGACTTTTAAACCGGCAACGTTTAGAATGGTTGGTGCGATGTCAATATTGAGAGCAATTCGCTGTTCTGTAATACCTCTCTTAGAACCTTTTCTTGGGTCATATATAAGAAGTGGTACACGAATGGATTCTTCAAAACCAAACCATTTGCCTTCTAGGCCATGTTCACCCAGCGCAAAGCCATTGTCACCCATAAAAATAATGACCGTATTATCTGCAACGCCCAGACTTTCTAACTGTTTGCGCAACTTACCTACCACTTCGTCAACTCCTGATATGAGCCTGTAATAATCCTTTACAGTCTTTTGGTGTAATTCTGGAGTCGAAAATAGCGGTTTCCATCGTTCACGGCCAATATTCTGATCGGTACGAAAGAAATCTGGAAAGGCATTCCAATAAGCTGGATCAGCTGTTTCAGGCCGCGGTATTGTGATATTCTGGTATAAGCTCTGGTACCGTTCCTGCACGGGATAGGTGGGGGGACTTCCGTCCAACTCATGTGGCGCTTTGAAACTCACCGAAAGGCAGAATGGCGATTGAGAACCAAATTTTTGAAGAAACTGATCCACGCCATTTGCCAAACTATCTGTATGATGAACTTTAGAGCCATCTTTTCTGATGTATTCATAAGGAGGTTGTCCTTCTCGGTTACATGCCCAATAGTCAAACTGGTCGGCTGGTGGGTTGTTTCCTACACCATATTTACCAATAAAACCAATTTTGTAACCCGCGGCCTTCAACAGCAACGGGTAGGTTTGTGACATAGCTTCACCGCTAAAATTACTGGAAAAATCTTCAATTCTATGGCGAGACATATATTGTCCGCTCAAAATACTGGCACGACTCACCGAACAGATAGAAGTAGTAACATAGGCATTTGAAAAACGTATTCCTTCTTGCGCCATCCGATCTAAATGAGGAGTCTGGATAAAGGGATTTCCTGCAACGCCCAATGCATCGGCACGATGGTCGTCGGTCAATAGAAAAATGATGTTTGGGCGCTGTGCAGTGGTTGGTAGAGCTTTTGTCATGATTAACAAAAGCATTCCCAACACATACCATATTTTATTTTGATCACGCATAGCTATTCAATTGCTTTTTTCTCTTTAACATATAGGGCCTTTACAGCCATTAATTTTTTCTGATACCGCTTATCCCTGGCTACATCATGGGTTTCATCAGGATATTTACCGGTATCATAAAAGGATTCGAAGTTGTGCTCCGTATAGTTAAAATATTTAAAATCCTTTGAAATTAATCCTTCTACTTTGGGTAACATCGGACTTGCGAATACGCTGTGTTCATAGAAAAAGTATTTGCGTTCCGGTAATTTTTTCTGAACAACCTGAAACAAATCAACGCCCTGCATCACCGATGGGGTTGGGACACCTGCCAAACTGAGCACTGTAGGGGCTATATCAATATTGAGGGCAAGTTGTTCGGCTTTTACATTTTTAAATCTGGCATTCGGTCTCAAATCGTTGATAATAAGTGGGACGTGAATACCTTTTTCGTAGCCATACCATTTACCCATCATCCCATGTTCTCCCAGTGAAAAACCGTGATCGCTGGTATAGATTACAATCGTATTTTCGTCCAGGTTAAGTTCTCTTAATTTCTCAACTACTTTTCCCACTGCCTCATCTACACCCGTTACCAGACGGTAATAGTTTTTTACATTTTCCTGAAACAATTCAGGGGTAGAGAAAA
>CALGRQ010000278.1 GCA_937880795.1 uncultured Dyadobacter sp.
ACAAGCTCGGCGTCAATGGCATCCAGGGATGTCGTCTCCGTATCAAAGCAAAAGGCTGGCTGTATGCTTAAATAGTGTGCAAGACTGACCATTAGCTCCGGCGTATCTACCGTGTGATACCGGTGTAAGGTATTATCAATGGTCTTCTTGGAGAGGGATGAGTGCTCCGCCTCGGGATCAAATGGAAGCGCCTCAGGATCGGATAAATTTTCGCTGACTAGGGCGGGTTGTTGTCCGATTTCCTCAGTAGGATTTCCGAAGAGATCCATTTGCCCCGTCTTACTCACCGCAGGTTTCGCCTTTACAGGAGTCGGAACGGCAGTTACAGAAGGAGTTGTTCCCAACACGCGTTGCCGGAGTGGCTTAAACTCAAGGTCGTCAAAAAGTGCTATAATTTTTTCAGTGTTGGGGGCGCATACTTTCAAATCCTCGGCATCGAAAGGCACAGGAACATGAATATCAATGGTAGCCAGTTGTTTGCTTAACGTAGCCTGGTGACCAAATTCACGTACCTTTTCACCCAATTTACCTTTTATTTCATGTGCATGAGCGAGCAGGTTCTCCACGGAGTCATACTCGGCAATGAGCTTTTGTGCTGTTTTTTCACCCACACCAGGTATACCTGGAATATTGTCCACAGCATCACCCATCAGACCAAGGATATCAATCACCTGATCGATACGCTTGACTTGCCAGCGATCAAGAATTTCGGGCACTCCGAGTTTTTCGGCTCCCTTCCCAAGAAACGCCGGTTTATACATATGCACATGCTCTTCCACGAGCTGTCCATAGTCCTTATCGGGAGTCATCATATATACTTCAAAACCTTCTTTTGAAGCTTCCTTGGCAATAGTACCTATAATGTCATCGGCCTCGTATCCGTCCAAAACCAATGCGGGAATGCACATCGCATCCAGCAGTTTTTTGACAAGCGGAATGGCCACCGTTATATCTTCCGGTTGTGCTTCTCGTTGGGCTTTATAGGCCTCGTACTGTACATGTCGGAATGTGGGCGCAGAGGTATCGAAAGCCACCCCTATATGGGTCGGTTTCTCTTTCTGTAAAACTTCCAGAAGGGTATTGGTAAACCCAAATACGGCACTTGTGTTTAGCCCCTTTGAAGTAATTCTGGGAGCTTTGATAAACGCAAAATGTGCGCGGTAAATCAACGCCATGGCGTCGAGCAGGAAAAGCTTGTGAACGGGTTTATCCATAAGAACTGTTAATTTCGAAGTTCAAATATAAGATATGCACAGGACGATTTGGTGGAACGAGCACAATTTGTACGTTTTCACTTAATAATCATATAATACATATTATATTATAAAAACATATGATTTATATAAAAAGTATTAAAAGAATTTTATATTAATTATATGTTAAGTATTAATTAAAAGTATTTAATGTATTTTATTTTATATACTTTAAAAATGGTTAATTCTTTTAATATTTTATGCTTTTTTTGACTTCTGAGCTGCTTTTTTATTTTTATTTTAGGGTTTTAACCAAATATATAGTGAGTAAAATGACTAAATGGCCTCTTGGTGTGCCGCCTCTTGCAGAACAAAAGAATTACGAAACGGGTATGCACGGCGATGTGCGTAACGATGAATATTATTGGATGGGGGACTTTTTTCGCGAGGGACCGGATCTCGAACAGGTAGTGGATTACCTCAACGAAGAGAACAAATATACCGACTTGATGATGGGGGAAACGACCCGGTTTCAGGAAAGTTTGTTTGCCGAAATGAAAGGACGCATTAAAGAAAAGGATGAGTCGGTCCCGGTTTTTAGCAATGGTTATTACTATTATTCCCGCAGTGAAGAAGGAGAACAGTACTTTAAATATTGCCGAAAGAAAGGGGCGCTGACAGCGCCGGAAGAGATGCTTCTGGATGTTGACGAGCTAGCGAAAGGACATGCCTATTATTCCGTTTCAGGTTTCAATATAAGTCCCGACAACAAGCTTTTAGCATATGGTGTAGACACGGTTTCACGCAGACAATATCCCATCCATATCAAGAACCTGGAAACGGGTGAGCTGTATACAGATTCTATTTTCCCGACCACTGGTGGGTCGGAGTGGGGGAATGATAATAAAACCTTGTTTTATACGGCAACAAATCCCCAGACGCTACTGAGTGAAAAAATCAAACGGCATACGCTGGGAACTGATTCGAATCTTGATGTAACGGTTTATACCGAAACGGACAATTCAAACTATATAGGGGTTGGGAAAACGAAGTCGGAGCAATATATCGTGATTGCCTCCGCAGCCACGATGTCCTCGGAATACCGTATACTTGATGCGGATACGCCCGAGGATTCTTTTACGGTATTTCAACCTCGGATTAAAGATGTATTATACGATATCGAGCATGATGGGGACAAGTTCCTGATTGTAACGAACAAGGATGCTCTTAATTTTCAGCTGATGGAAACGCCAGTAGGTCAAACCGGTGTGGAACATTGGAAGGAAGTGATCGCTCACCGTGACGACGTATTGCTGGAAGGCATTGATGTTTTTAAGGATTTTCTGGTGGTTAGCGAACGTAAGAATGGCTTAATTCAATTGAGAATTCGGAATAACAGTACTTTGCAAGAGCATTACGTTGACTTTGGAGAGCCGGCTTATGCAGCCTATACGGGCTCAAATCCAGAGTTTGATACCCATTCCCTTCGGTTTGTATACACCTCGCTAACTACACCTAGTTCGGTGTTTGATTATGACATGCAAACGCGCGAGAAGGAACTGAAAAAACGCCAGGAAGTGGTGGGGGGCTATGACCCGGAAGAGTACCTTACGGAACGGCTATATGCTCAGTCGTACGATGGTTTGCAAATACCAATTTCACTGGTTTTTAAAAAGGGGTTTGAAAAGAACGGGAAGGCACCACTATTGCTTTATGCGTACGGATCGTATGGTAATAGTATGGATGCCGGATTTAGCTCCAACAGGCTTAGCTTGTTAGATCGGGGATTTGTGTTTGCGATTGCTCATGTGCGGGGCGGGCAAGAGATGGGTAGACAATGGTACGAGGATGGTAAACTTTTCAAGAAAAAGAATACGTTCCATGACTTCATTACCTGCGGCGAATATCTCATTGCCGAGCAGTATACGTCAGCGGCTCATTTATATGCTGAAGGCGGCAGCGCAGGTGGTTTGCTGATGGGTGCTATCGCGAATATGCGTCCTGATTTGTGGAATGGAATTATAGCCGATGTGCCTTTTGTGGATGTGGTGACCACTATGTTGGATGAGTCTATACCGCTTACTACCAATGAGTTTGATGAATGGGGGAATCCTAAGGAACGGGAGTTCTATGAATATATGAAATCCTATTCGCCCTATGACAATGTGCAACGTATGGATTATCCCAACATGTTGGTTACAACCGGGTTGCACGATAGCCAGGTACAGTATTTCGAGCCGGCGAAATGGGTGGCGCGGCTAAGAACCCATAAGACGGATGATCGTGTGCTTTTGTTAAAAACCAATATGGAAGCGGGCCATGGGGGCGCGTCGGGAAGGTTTGAGTATTTAAAGGAAATAGCGTTACAGTACGCCTTTATGTTTACCCTGGAAGGTATAACTGAGTAAGGGTTTGGCTGATAGAAACGAAACAAGCCGCAGGACTAACCCGCGGCTTGTTTCGTTTAGAAGAATTGAATTGAGATCAGATTTTCCCAAGTGCGTTTTCTATATCAGCGATGATGTCGTCAATGTGCTCTATACCCACCGATAAACGAAGTTGTGTAGGTAAAACACCGGCTGCCAATTGCGCTTCATCCGAAAGTTGTGAATGTGTGGTAGAAGCTGGATGAATAATTAAGGTTTTGGCATCACCTACGTTAGCCAGGTTACTGATCAGTTCGAGATTATCGACGAAGCTTTCAGCTACCTTTTTATCTCCTTTTAGTGCGAATGACAATACACCACCAAATCCTCTTGTGAGGTATTTTTTCGCAAGTGCATGGTATTTGTTGTCTTCTAGTCCTATATAGTTAACACTTTCAACCTTAGGATGATTTTGAAGCCATTTCGTCAGGTTTATGGCATTTTCAGCGATTCTTTCTACACGAAGCGTTAGTGTTTCAACACCCTGTAAAAACTGGAAAGAATTGAAAGGGGAGAGGGATGGACCCCAGTCGCGTAGACCTTCTACACGGGCTCTGATGATATACTGGATATTACCGAAAGGTCCGCCGATACCGAAAACATCGTTCAATACCAATCCGTGGTAGCTTGGTGAAGGTTCGGTAAACTGAGGGAATTTTCCATTACCCCAGTTGTACGTGCCTGCATCCACTATAACACCCCCAATGGATGTACCATGGCCGCCAATCCATTTCGTTGCTGATTGTACCACCACGTGCGCTCCGTGCTTAATAGGCTGGCAAATTGCCCCACCTGCCCCAAATGTATTATCAACGATTAGAGGCAAATCGTATTTATTCGCAAGGGCTGCAAATGCTTCAAAGTCAGGAACGCTATAACTAGGGTTACCAATCGTTTCTAAATAAATAAATTTGGTTTTTTCGTCAATCAGTTTTTCGAAGCTCGATACATCATCACCATCCGCAAAGCGAGCTTCTACACCGATATTTTTGAATGAATTTTTAAACTGGTTGTAAGACCCACCATATAGGAAAGAAGTGGTAACAAAGTTGTCGCCTACAGTGGTAATGTTGTTGATAGCAATAAATTGGGCAGAGTGTCCAGAGGCCGTCGCCAAAGCAGCAACACCACCTTCCAGAGCCGCAATTCTTTTTTCAAAAACATCGGTAGTCGGATTCATAATCCGCGTGTATATATTGCCAAACTCTTTCAGTGCGAATAGGTTGGCTGCATGTTCTGCATTATTGAATACATAAGAGGTTGTCTGATAAAGAGGTACCGCACGAGAATTGGTAACAGGGTCAGGTTGCTGTCCAGCATGCAGTTGTAAGGTTTCAAATTTCATTTTTCTAAAAATGGTTTAGTGAAAAAATCAATACAGCTTTATTATACTATATAGTATATAGAAATTATAGTCTTTAATTTTGACTGCAATTTATAAAACATTATCAATAATAGGCATCATTTCTTTCTGAATCCTATTATCCCGCTATAATTTTTAAGAGATTTTTGATCTGATCCTGTAATTGCTGGATCGTTTCGGGATGGGTTAGATCATTTTCCTTTGACAATTTGGTCTTAATATCTGGAATGGAGAGAGCAGAATGTTCGTTACGTGTAGTTCCAAGTGCGGTTAAAGTAAGCAAAAGTGAAGAAAGCGCATGTTCTCCTCCCGTGTATAATGGTGAAGCACTAATTACTGAAACGGGCTTTTCATTGAATTCTCCTGTTGAAACGGTCCAGTCTAGTAGATTTTTCAAGACGCCAGGGACGCCAAAGGCGTATTCAGGGGTAGAAAAGAATACGCCATCCGCATTTGAAATTCGTTTTTTAAAGTCCTTTATAGCATCTGTTTCTTCTTCACCGGGAATAAATGGTGGAATGAGATGAAGTTGATCATAGATCTCGAAACCAACCTCGGTTGGGAGTAAAGTCTCTATGGTTCGGAGTATAGCGGTGTTGCTGGATTGCTCCCGCAGACTTCCTGAAATGCCAATCAATCGAATATTTTTCATTGATATAGTGTGGTCAATTTTGTATGCTGGTAGTAATGGCTGTAACCAATTCCTGAATTTTTTCCTTTAAAGCAACGGGCTCAATCACTTTTGCATTGGGAGCCAACATCAGGTACCATCGGGCAAACCCCTCTAAAGATTCGGTGAGAAAGGTCATTTCCAGATATTGTTCGGTCATTTTTTCAGACACGAATCCAAAGTAATATTTTTGGGTACCTACAAATCTCAAAATGATTTTATCTACCTGTATTACAATAAGATGTAAGTTTTTTTGCTCGCTAAAATGATGTAAGAAATCATCCAAAGGAGCATGTTTATACTGAAATGATTGCTCTGTAATTTCAATATTTGAAATCCTGTCCGATCGGAAGTTCCTGTACGCATTTCTCAGGTGGCAAAAAGCAACCGTATACCAGTAATTGGTTTCATGATATATACCCACAGGTTCAATCAGTCTGTCACTTGGTTCGGTTACACCCATGGCCGCGTAGCAGATTTTTGCTACCTTTTTTTCAGAGATACTTTTAATGAGGTTGTCCAGGGTATTGTTCGATGCCGCATTAAAAGTGATGTTATTGCGCCGAACCTGAATGAGATTTTCGAGTGATTCCATCATATTCTTGTCACTACTTTTCAGTACGGCTTTTATCTTATACATGGCAGACTGATGGTGCGTCATGGTCGACTCATCAGTAAACTTCTCCATAAGCTTTTCAGCAGTAATAAACGTTCGGGCTTCTTCCTTGGTAAACATGATTGGAGGCAGACGATAACCGTCCATGATCGAATAGCCGACCCCGGCTTCGCCCATGATAGGAACCCCCGCTTCGGCCAGCGTATTCATGTCCCGATATACGGTCCTCAGGCTAATTTCAAACCGATCTGCTAGATCCTGCGCTTTTACAATTCTTCTGGATTGTAATTGTATTAGAATGGCTGTAATCCGGTCAAAACGGTTCATGATGCGAGCTTGAAGAAGTATGTGTTGCTATTTATACCCCCCAAAGTAACTCTAAATGGGTAATTCTTTCAAATTAAATTCCTGAGATATGAGCTCAAAAGAGCGTATACGGTCTTCTACGCAGGCACCCATGGAAGATATAACGATTTCGTCTACCTCAAAATCGTTGGCTAATTTGGTCAGTTGCTCCTTTACCTGATCCGGGGTTCCTGAAATGATACGGCCACTATTATAGCGAATACGTTCAAGTTCTCCCATATTGAAGGAATACTTACGTACGTCTTCTACTTTTGGAAAAGGGCCAAACTTACCGCGTTCAAATTCCAGTAGAATGAAATCCATCATTTTACGCATTTCTTTTGCCTTCTCTTCCGTTTCTGCGCACAAAACCGTGATCGACAAGAGTGCTTTTGGTTCTGGGTACTGCTCAGTAGCCCTGAAATTTCGACGATACGTGGCCACCACATCAGGAGTTACAAAGCCATTGATAAATTTCGCAACGGCCAGTCCCATACCGTATCTGGCGGCAATGTTACTACTTCCACCGCTTGAACTCAATATCCATTGCACTGGAGTAGTTTCAGATTGCGGAGATGCATATATAAATCCTCGTTCCGTTCCCGCAGTATCTCCGAAAAAGTGCTGTAAATGATCGAGTTGTCTCAGGTAGCTACTCTCGCTGAAATCATTTGAAGGGTTGAGTAGGGAAGATGTGAGTCTGTCCGTTCCGGGTGCACGGCCTATACCCAGGTCAATACGTCCGGGAAATAGGGTTTCTAACATTCTGAAGTTCTCGGCGACCTTTAAGGCACTATGATTGGGCAACATGATTCCACCCGAACCAATACGAATTCGGGAAGTTTCACTAGCCAGTTTCACCATCAATACCTCTGGTGTGGAACCTGCAATAAATGTAGAATTATGATGCTCGGATACCCAGAAACGTGTATAACCAAGTTTTTCGGCAATTTTTGCGGTTTCAATGGTTTCATGTACCGCTTCCGAAACAGTACTGCCATCTCTGATGACCGATTGGTCTAATATCCCTAGTTTAATTGGTATCATTGCGTTTTTATCTGCTTTAAAGAATCAACGCAACTATTTTAAATTGTATTCCCAGAAGGCACTTAAACTTTACTATCCTTGGGTATAGCAGGTGTTGGGAGGAGGCGTAACTTATTCTAAACGTTCCCAGTAAGTACTTTTGCCAAACAAAGGAATCCCAACAAAACTGCGAATTTCAAGTTTTTTACTTTTTTTTCTGATGATGCAGCTATATGTCTTACCGCTCTTGGAATCATAGAAGGTTCCTTGATCCCAGATCCCGTTCAAAAATGCAAAATTATTTAGTATTGTTGCGTCGATCAGCTCTCTGGATCTGAGCTTAGGGTCAGCATTATTATTGTCTTTTTTGGAGATTTCGCCATCACTACTCATTAGTTTCGCCGACCAGATCAGTTTACCAAAGTAGCGGTCGCCTGTTTTGTATAACTCAATTTTTTCATCCTTTTCTTCATTCAGCCATTGACCCAAAATTTGGTCGCCTTTGGTATCCTGAGCAAAAATTATCAAAGGAGAAAGAAATAAAATTATGGATAAAAATAATTTTTGCATGAGATAGTAAGAGAATTGCCTTTCAATTAACAAGTTTTAGATATAGATAATATTCTATTTTGGTAGATTCTATTTTTGTTAATTGAAAAGAGTCGAATTAAGAAATAGTTGAATTTTAGATTATTTAGGTTATTTTTTATCAGCGTAAAATTTTTTTATTATCGATAAGTGTTCAGTTATTTAGGATTTTTTTAATATTTGAACACTTGTTGGTATGAAAAATATACAATTTCAAAGCTATTTAAACTGCAATATACGACAGTTATTAGTATTATTCTAAACAGAACTTTTTCAAGATGTCCAAAAGTTTGACTCACCTATTCATAAAGCATGTTGACCAAGGGTATTACGTGTGAGGGGACTTTGGTAGGATGGGAGAAAGCGGATTCCTGTCAAACCCAGCTTTTGAAAATTCAGTATAGAAGCTTCTGTTTATAATTGTTTTATACTATGGAATGATATAACTTTATTGATAATTGTATTTACCAATTGTTTTGGTAATTTAAGTATACTTTCCTGAGATCACGAGTTCAGAAAGGTTCACTGGCTGCGCTAAGTCATCTGATCCGGGTCATCTGGTTGTCGGAAATTGCAACACGCACTCTTTTTTCTAAATTTCTAATCCAATCGTTGCTGATTTTCCCGACCTTTGGCATCCTGTTTAAGAAAGGGTTGTCAGTATTCGCGCATTAACGAAGTTATTTTGAAACTATATAGAGGATTAGCAGAGGCAACGGTTTCGGCTCTGGAAGATATTTTTGTTAAGAATCGCCAGGCAGATAGGGTGGTTGAACAATTGTTGAAATCAAACAAAAAATGGGGTTCGCGAGACCGAGGGTTTATTGCCGAAAACACGTATGAAATTGTTCGCTGGTGGCGATTGGTGAAATATGTGGCTGGAGTGGACACCGTTAGGGAGCGGAATGAAATTTGGAGGGTATTTGGCGCGTGGCAGATCATTAAACCGCTTCATTTGGGGCTCGACTATGAGGTCAATTTACCAGAATGGGATGAATTCGAGGGGCTTACGAAGAATTTATTGCTAGAATTGTACCAGCAGGGGATCACTGTTCGTAAAATTGCCCAATCGATACCTGACTGGTTGGATGAAACCGGTGTATCCGAACTAGGTAGTTTATGGGATACTGAACTCGCCGCCCTTAATCAGCAAGCTCCCTTGGTCCTACGTGTGAATACGCTTAAATCGGATATGGAAACGGTTCGGCAGATTCTAGGCGTTGATGAAACGGAGCTAATTCCTGGCTTACCTGATGCGCTTATTCTCAGGAAAAGACGGAATGTGTCGGGTTTGGATGCATACAAGCTGGGCTTTTTTGAAGTTCAGGACGGCAGCTCTCAATTGATTGCGCCTTATTTGGATGTGGAGCCGGGAATGAGCGTAATTGACGCTTGCGCGGGTGCTGGTGGTAAAACATTGCATCTTGCGGCATTGCTAAAAAATACGGGATCGGTGTTATCCATGGATATAGAAGGCTATAAACTGACAGAACTGCAAAAAAGAGCAACAAGAAATGGTGTAAAGAATCTTGATACCTTGTTGATTAGCTCGGATGAGGTGATTGAAAGATTGTCAGAAACGGCGGATCGGCTGTTGCTGGATGTACCATGTTCGGGGCTGGGAGTTTTGAGGCGAAATCCAGACAGTAAATGGAAATTGAAGCCGGAATTTTTAGAATCTATCCGAAATGTACAATGGCATATATTGACCACTTATTGCAACATGGTTAAGAAAGGTGGGAAAATGGTGTACGCAACTTGTAGTATTTTGCCTTCTGAATCGGAGCTTCAAATTGAAAAATTTATGAAAAGGCATGGAAAGGAATGGAAGCTTTTATCCGAGCATCGGGCAGCCGTAGCGAAGGATGGATTCGATGGATTTTATATGGCACTTTTAGAAAGAAAGTAGTAAGGTCAAATTGATAAAGTACAAAACTTTTGATTGCTGTATGATCCTTACATTCAGTAAGGCGGCAAGTATGTCAGCAGATGCCATAATTACATAATTAACTAATTATTAGTGAATTGGTATTTGTGTTGAATCTTGTTAGAAAATTTTACATTGGTAAATATGAAGTCGGGATTTATCAAATTCTATGATTTAAAGTTCATAAACTTTCTGATTTCGTGTCAAAACATTGTTTAAGCTTATATTTTAGTCCACGCAAGCATATGTTTTGCCATTGGGTCCATCAAAACGGTTCACCCTCTCTGGTAGTGGTGAGTTTTATGTGTTTTGTGCAATCAGAGGTGAATCCGATAATATG
>CALGRQ010000279.1 GCA_937880795.1 uncultured Dyadobacter sp.
AGTGGTGAATGGCGTAATACCGATGGGTACTACATTAACAATGATGGTGAATTTTTTCCCTTGTCGGATAGTTTCTCGGCAAGGGCTCTTATCGTTTCAGGGGCTTTCTTTAAAGATCCTAAGAAGCTAAAAACTGAGAAAGGTGAAATGATGATGGAGTTGATTCGCTTTCTTAACAGCGATCCATTTTGGAAAGCTCAGGTGGCTCAACTGGATGCTGATAAAAACGGTGAAATTAATCTTATAACTGTTTTTGGGGATCAGAGAATAGAATTTGGCACGGCAGAAGGCTTTGAATCCAAATTTAATAAGTTGAACTTATTTTATGAGAAGGTTCTGAGTAAAGATTGGAGTAGGTATTCAAGAATAAGTATAAAGTTTCAAGATCAAATAGTTTGTGAATAGAATTCACCATCGACATGACACACGAAAAAATTGTAGTAGGAGTAGATATTGGTAGTACTAAAATTGCAGTAGTTGCTGCGCAGGGGGCTTCTTCAGGTTCGCGGCAAAGTAATATAGAAATTCTTGGATTCAGTGAAGTCCCTGTACCTTATGGTGCAGTTGTGAACGGATCTGTGGAAAATATAAAGCAGGTTGGTGCGGCAATAAAAGAAGCATTGGCGGAGGCATCATCTCGGTCAGATTTGGATATAGGTGTTGTTAACGTTGGCTTTAGTGGAGCTCACGTACGCGTAAGCGCACAAAGCGATGGGGTTATTCGTCCTTCGGCTTCCATGGGGGAAGAGGTTACCCAGCGCGATGTAGATCAGCTTGTGGATGATATGTATAGGGCTAAAACAGAGCCGAATTATGACGTTCTACATGTTTTGCCTATTGATTTTACCGTAGATCATGCTACTGGTGTAAGAGAACCTGTAGGGAGAACCGGGATTAAATTAGGAGGTAATTTTTTGATTGTTTCAGCCAACAACCAATCCATTCAAAGAACTAAAAAGAGTTTGCTTGAAGCGGACCCTGGATTAAAATTTGATAAACTCGTTTATGCTCCATTGGCGACTAGCTTGGCGGTTTTGTCGGATAATGAAGTGAAGGCCGGCATCGCCATGGTGGACATTGGTGACCATACCACCGACCTGATCATCTATCAGGATCGGGTAATTCGTCATATAGCCTCTTTCCCGATAGGCGGTAGACATATTACCAACGATTTGGCCACTGGATGTGGAATTCAGGTGGAGAATGCTGAACAGTTGAAGAAAGAATATGGAGTAGCTGTTTCAGGCGATATTCCATTGAATGTAGAAATTCTGGTTAACTTTTTAGCAGGCAGACCACCTAAGCCAGTATTGAAAAAAAACGTAGCCCTTATTATAGAAGAACGTTTGAAAGAAATAGCAGCCATGGTTTACGCCGAAATTCTGAATTCGGGATATCAGGAAAAACTAATAGGCGGTATAGTGCTTAGTGGCGGAAGTGCTGATATAGCGGAGATTGAAGTGCTTTTTGAACGCGTTACAGGAATGTCGGTAAGGGTTGGATTCCCAGAGAACTTATCACGAACTGTAAAAGCAGATGCAGTGAGTAATTCAACATTTGCTACGGCAATTGGATTGGCATGGGCAGGAATTAAATCGATTGATCCTCGCATTCAATCAGTGTGTAAATCATCGGTAGTTGTAAGAACTCCTCAGACTCCCTATCAACAACCCGAACCTCCTAAAAAAAGTGAGCGTGAGGAAACAAAGAAGCCAGGTCGTTTCTTTTGGGATTTATTAGGTAAGAAAGAAGATAACAACGACGAATATTGAAATATAGGAGCATTACACCAATCAACTCAGGGAACATGAATACCAGTTTGTTACACGCATTAGACCAGGATTATATTGTGAACGAAATCGTAAAAGACCCCAACGGAGGAATTCAGGCCGAACCTGCAATTATTAAGGTGATCGGTGTAGGCGGTGGAGGTAGCAACGCGGTAAATTACATGTTTGAGAAAAAAATCAAAGATGTTGAATTTGCTGTCTGTAATACAGACCGTCAGGCCCTTGCCAATAGCCCTGTGCCTGTTAGGATACAATTGGGTGCTACGCTTACACAAGGTTTGGGAGCAGGTACGGATGCTACCAAGGGTAAGGAGGCGGCTCTTGAAACGATTGAAGAAATAAAAGCGCTTTTGGGTGGGTCTACTCAAATGGTTTTTATTACAGCTGGTATGGGAGGAGGAACGGGCACTGGTGCTGCTCCGGTAATCGCTCAGTTGGCTAAGGAAATGGGTAAGCTTACGGTGGCAGTAGTAACAGCTCCGTATACTTGGGAGGGTCTTGACAAAAAAGAGCAAGCGCTTGAGGGGATAGAGCAACTCAAAGAATTTAGCGATACAGTACTCGTTGTATTGAACGATAAGCTAGAAGAGTTATATGAAGATATGACCCTTACACAAGCATTTGCGGAGGCGGATGGTATTTTGTTGAATGCTGTTAAAAGTATTTCCGAGATCATTACGACGAACGGGAATAACAATACAGATTTTAAAGACGTTGAAAAGGTTCTTAAAAGCGCAGGTCAGTCTGTGATGGGAACAGCTGAGTCGTCAGGCGTTGACCGGGCTCAGATGGCCATTAAGGAAGCGCTGGATTCACCTTTACTTAACGACCGTGACATCAGAGGTGCAAAACGTATTCTGGTTACACTGGCTACAAGTAAAAAGAAAGAGGCTACAATGAAGGAGCAGCGGGAAATCTGGCAGTTTGTTCTTTCACAAGTAGGGGGTGAAGCACGTATGTTTAAGCTAGGAACCATTACAGACGATACCTTGGGAGATAAGCTTCGGGTTACGATTGTTGCGGCGGGCTTTGATAGCGTAGAATCGCCAATACCTGGTATGCAAACGAAAAGCATGCTTAAAGCAAATGAAGTGCCTGCATATATTCCACCGGTCGTAGAAGACACTTTTGAGAACGAAATGGTTCTTACTGGCGAGGTGAGCGCTACAAGTACCGGATCCGTTGACTTGTTGATGGATGAAGAGATATTAACTTCTCCTGCAGATGTTCGTCACGTCTCCATTATTGATTCATCAAATGATGATGACTGGTCGAATGAAGAATCAGAAAAAATAAATGCAATGGTTAAGTTCTTTAAAGAAGGAATGGTGAAATATTCCGACTTGGAAGGACCAGCGTATAGAAGAAGTCAGATTGATCTTTGGCGACGTCCATCTATACCAGCCAGTGAAATGGAACAACATTGGTTAAAATAACAAAAATGGGGAGCGTGTTGCTCCCTTTTTTGTTATACAAAGGTTGTTAAAATCGCACGATTTGCTCAGCTTGCATCTCTATTAATTCCTTATAAAGGGCATTGCTAACTTCGTTGTCCTGAAAATGAGATCTTATCTGAGCAAGTTTTACACGGAGAGCCAATGTATTCATTCCCAGATAGCTGAATACGTCATTGAGGTGACTCATGGCGATAGTAGCACCTTGCATATTAGACGATAAGCCTACTAGAGCTGCTTTTTTATTAGAAAAACTATTTGGGTAAGGTAATCCATCAATAAAGGCTTTCAGAACTCCAGGATATGAGCCATTGTATTCAGGAACGACAAAAACAAACTTATCTGTTTTGTCCAACAGGGCTTTCAGGCCGTTAAACTGTTCATTCTTACCGGAGTTTTCATATAAGGCAGACACCGTGAAATCATGCGGTAAATGCACTAAGTCTAGAATTAAACTTTCTGTATTTAGTTGATTCAGAATGGTTTGATAGTATTCTGCAATTTTACGTGACATAGAGTTAGGGCGATTCGTACCCACAATAATCACAATAGGTTGATCTGATATACTCATTGTTAAGGCGATTTTTAAATCGCGATAGTTCAATCGGTAACTAATAATATTCTTGTAAAGAAACAATTTTCGATGGAATATGTTCAGGAATTAGCTCTGTTTAAAATAATTGCGGTGATGAATTATGAGCAATAAGATAACCCTCTTTCCTTTTACCGAACAATTATTGCTATATTTGACCCCTTAATTTATATTGAAAATAGTATAAAATCCTGTTATACAGGGCTTTATTGGTTGAGTTAACTCATATAATAGTATGTCTTGGTTTATTCGTAAAGAAAAAGGGATCAATACCCCCACAGAAATGAAGCGCGAAGCTCCTGATGGGTTGTGGTATCAATGTCCTCAGTGCAAAAAAATCACAGCTACCCGTGAACATAAGCTAAATGCTTATACTTGTCCGCATTGCAATTATCACGATAAGGTAGGTTCTGACATATACTTTGAACTTTTGTTTGACAATAATAATTTTACGGAACTGGATGAAAATTTAACCTCTGGTGATCCGTTGCACTTTGTTGATACAAAAGCATATCCAGACCGTGTTAAAACCACGATTCTTAAGACAGGCTTGAAAGATGCGGTCAGAACGGGTTACGGAAAAATGAACGACTTGAACATTGTAATTGCATGTATGGATTTCAATTTCATCGGTGGTTCAATGGGTTCGGTTGTAGGTGAAAAAATAGCACGGGCGATCAACTATGCTTTGAAGAAAAAGGTGCCATTTTTGATGATTTCTAAGTCTGGTGGTGCACGTATGATGGAGGCAGGATTCTCGCTGATGCAAATGGCGAAAACTTCGGCAAGATTAGCGCTGCTTTCGGAAGCAAAATTGCCATATATTTCTCTATTGACTGATCCTACCACCGGAGGTGTTACTGCGTCTTACGCCATGTTGGGTGATTTCAATATTTCAGAACCAGAAGCGTTGATCGGCTTTGCAGGACCACGTGTAATTCGGGAAACGATCGGGAAGGATTTGCCAAAAGGCTTTCAAAGTGCTGAGTTCGTATTGGAGCATGGTTTCTTAGACTTTATCGTAGATCGAAAAGACCTAAAAGATAAATTGACCAGTTTGCTATCAATGTTGAGTTAACAAGGAATATTTTATTATATTTAAGGAACTACCTGAATGATAAAACAGGTAGTTTTTTTGTTCATAAACTTTTCTGGATGATTTATTAATAGGGCACGATATAGAAGCTTTCAGCATTTTTTATATGTTTATCATGAAAGGTCTCTTTGCATTTGATATTAGTCGACTGTTTTAAATAGTTAGATGTAGATTTTGAAAAGATGAGTTTTATGCCTCTTTGTAACCGTTTTTAAGGGAATGTCAGAGAAATTAGTTAAGAAAGTAGATATTAAGAATAGAAGGGCTTCCTTCGAATATTTTTTTGTAGAAGAGTTTACCACAGGTTTGGCCCTGACGGGTACTGAGATTAAATCCATTCGTCAGGGAAAGGTTAATTTTCAGGATGCATATTGTTTGTTTATGGATAACGAGCTATATGTACGGAGTTTACACATATCACCATATACAGAAGGAACTCATTACAACCATGACCCTATGCGTGATCGTAAATTACTGATCACAAAAAGAGAGAGAAAACGGTTGATAGAAAATCTCAAAGATCAGGGATTAACTATTGTGCCAGTACGGTTATTTACCAGCGATCGCGGATTTGCGAAATTGCATATTGCGTTGGCAAAGGGTAAAAAATTGTACGATAAGAGAGAAACGATTAAAGAACGAGATGTGAAACGTGAAAATGACCGTAGTGGTTATTAAAAGGGGATTTGTAGAGATGTGGTGAGTATACTTTGTAAGCGTATTTAGTTTTTTGATTGTTATCAGCTTGTAAATAATGTAGTTGTAGCTGTTTTGGAATGCTTTTTTAGGTAAAATTTTCTATATTGTAGGAATCAATTACCTCTAAGGCTCATGGGTAAAGTACTCGTTCTGAATCAGGATTACAGCGCATTAAGTGTTTGCACGGTTCCAAAGGCGTTTTTGTTGGTATATATGAATAAGGCAGAAATGCTGGCAGAATCTCCTCACAATTTTTTACGCACGGTAAGTAGTAATTACCCGCTCCCTATTGTAATTCGTTTAAATCGATATATCCATTTGCCTTATCGTGGCGTAGTACTAACACGTCAAAATGTGTTTAAGCGGGATGGTAATCGTTGTCAATATTGTGGAGCCTGCGACAACCTTACCTTAGACCATGTTATACCCAAGTCACGCGGAGGAAAAACCAATTGGGAGAATTTATCAACCGCGTGCAAAAAATGTAATGCCCGTAAAGGCGATCATACACCAGAAGAAGCAGATATGCCATTACGGCAACGGCCTTTCCACCCATCCTTCTTAATGTTTATTCGCGATTTTTCCGGCTTAGCGGATGAGAACTGGTTACCATACCTCGGCGCAAAGGAAAGATTTGTTTAGTATCACAACTACTTTTCGTGCCTGGTTGTAATAAAATTTCCTTCTTTCTCTTTTTTTTATGTAAAATCACTTGTGTCTCTGGATTTTAACCAGCAGAAGTAGTACCTTTGCGCTCTATTTTTTAAATTATATCAATTTTCAACAATTTTCAGCTATTTAGCTCGCGAGCTGATGTATTCCAGAGCAACAAGTCCTATTTATGTCTAAGGAAAAACAAACACAAGCACTTCCTGATTTTGATTGGGAAAAAGCAGAAGACAAAGGTTTCGGTACAGGTTACTCATCTGCAGACCGTACTCGTTTTGAAGCTATGTATGACACAACCATTTCTCCTGTACAAGAGAAAGAAGTTGTTAAAGGAGTAGTAGTAGGTATTACAGATCGTGAAGTGATTCTGAACATCGGATTTAAATCTGATGGTATCGTTTCATCCAATGAATTCCGTGATCTTCCTGGATTGAAAATCGGGGACGAAGTGGAAGTGTATGTAGAGAACCAAGAAGACGCACAAGGTCAACTTGTATTATCTCGTAAAAAAGCGAAAGTGATTACTGCATGGGATAACATCCAGAAATCGTTTGACGAGGACGTGGTTATTGATGCCAACGTTAAGAGAAGAACGAAAGGTGGTCTTATTGTAGATATATTTGGAATTGAGGCTTTCTTGCCAGGATCACAAATTGATGTGAAGCCAATTCGCGATTTCGACATTTTTGTTGGAAAGCGTATGGAAGTTAAAGTTGTTAAGATCAATTACGCGAACGATAACGTAGTTGTTTCTCACAAAATCTTGATCGAAAAAGATCTTGAAGCACAACGTCAGCAAATTCTGAACAACCTTGAAAAAGGACAAGTATTGGAAGGTGTTATCAAAAACATGACGAACTTCGGTGTGTTCATCGATCTTGGTGGTGTTGATGGTCTTCTTCATATTACAGATATTTCGTGGGGACGTATCAACCACCCATCTGACCTACTTGCTTTGGATCAGAAATTGAACGTGGTTGTTCTTGATTTTGATGAAGAGAAAAAACGTATTTCTTTAGGCTTGAAACAACTGCAGTCTCACCCATGGGATTCTCTTGCAGAAGAAATCCAGGTTGGATCTAAAGTTACAGGTCGTATTGTGAACGTTGCTGATTACGGTGCGTTCCTTGAGATTAAGCCAGGTGTTGAAGGTTTGATCCACGTATCTGAAATGTCATGGTCTCAGCACCTACGCAATCCTCAAGAGTTTATGAATGTAAACGACGAGATTAGCGCAGTTGTATTGACTCTTGATCGTCAGGAGCGTAAAATGTCTCTAGGTATCAAACAACTTACTGAAGATCCTTGGACTCAAGGTACATTGAAAGATAAGTATGCGATTGGTACTCGTCACAAAGGTGTTGTTCGTAACTTGACTAACTTCGGTTTGTTTATTGAACTGGAAGAAGGAATCGACGGACTTGTTCACGTTTCTGACTTGTCATGGACGAAAAAAATCAAACATCCTTCGGATTTCGTTAAAGTTAACGACGAGCTTGAAGTTGTTGTTCTTGAGCTAGATGCTGAAAACCGTCGTCTTGCTTTGGGTCACAAACAACTTGAAGAAAACCCATGGGATACATTTGAGACGATCTTCGCCATCGGATCTGTTCATAAATCTACTATTGTAGCAAAAGGTGATAAGTTTGCAACTCTTGAGCTTCCTTATGGAATTGAAGGTATTGCAGCTATCAAAAATCTTACAAAAGAAGATGGATCAGTAGCTGAGGTTGGAGAAAGCCTTGACTTCACTGTTCTTGAATTCCTTAAGGATGAAAAGAAAATTGTTCTTACGCATTCAGAAGTAAAGCCATCAGCAGCACCTGCTGCTGAAAAGAAAGAAGAAAAAGCACCTAAGGGAGCTGGATCATCTTCTGCTGCTAAATCTTCTGCTGCTGACTCAGCAAGCAAAGAAGGCGAAAAGTCTACCTTTGGTGATCTAAGTGTACTTTCTGCTTTGAAAGAGCAATTCGAAGAAAGCGAAAAGAAAGAAAAAAAGTAATTTTAAGTAAATAAATAGTGTGAAGTAGAGATTTTTTGATACTTTTGCACCCGGGTTGGCTAAGAGCTCTTGGCCAACCCGATTTATGGTTCCGTGGCCGAGTGGCTAGGCAGAGGTCTGCAAAACCTCGTACAGCGGTTCGAATCCGCTCGG
>CALGRQ010000280.1 GCA_937880795.1 uncultured Dyadobacter sp.
GTAAGATAAGCTACGGAGTCACCATAAAATTTGTACTTGATATTCTTGCGTTCAACCTTAGGATGGCTTTTCTCAGGGTTGTCGGTAATATATCGACCAATCTGGTTGTCTATATCATCCCATCCCACATTGGAATCAAATGTTCCATCTCGGTTGCTCCAGGCTTGAAATGCATAGTCCGTTTGAGCATAGGTGGATTTCCACGCGTCGTAGTTTCTATCGAAAAAGGCTTTGGTTTCATTATCTATTGTAGTATAGATCGCCTTTTTCTCTAGTTCCATATTGGCTTCGATTCTTTTTTGCTCCTTGGCTTCATTTGAGCAGGAAACTGTTACCAACATTACAATCAGAATTAATGCAAGAGTTTTCATAATGGTAAGCGGTTTGTTTTGAAAATAATAGAACAGTTCTTTTCATCCTCATTACCGATTTACTTTTCCGACAACTACTTATAACTTGATCTGCTTTCTATATGAAAGTTAATGCATTTACAGGACTTTTGTGTGATATAATATTACTTAAATTATTGATAAATCAGGAGCATGTTTTGCTCACACGCATATAAAACTGAGGGAGATATGTCTTAAAACAATAGCTTTTGGAGTCGATCGTAAAAACCCGTATTTCTAAAGGTGAAGGTCTTATGCAGCGTATAATTACTAATAAAACTTAACCCCATACAAAATAGCTGGCTGAGTAATTTGTTTAGGTCTACAGTCTTTACGGAAAATGGTATCAAAAATGAATGTCGTCCGAAAACGGATTCTGAGACTTTGAAGAGAGAGTCGGAGCCATATTATACTGTTATTAGGAAGGACAAAAGAGTTACTAGCGCAAATTTTAACATTTCGCGCCTACTTTTCTCGGCGCTCTTGTTGCTAAACGCGAATAGTTTGGTTAGGATAAAGCCTGTAACCGACGCTATTACATAGCCTAGAATTAATGATTGTTTAAAAGTGATTCCAAACCAATCTTGGGAAAGCGATCCCACTAGTAGCTGAACACCAACACCGGTGGCAGCTACTAGAAAGTAGGCCAGGACATCACGAATATTGATCAGATCCTTATTATTCATTGATAAACCTGAACGTAGGGGTGCATCGGTTGTAAGAAAATATAGTTATAGAGCGTGTTGCTTACTACTATTTCCTCTGAAAATCCATAAGCAGACAAAGGTGATTAAACCATTTATGATAAGTCGTTCAAATCCAAATTTGTAACCGTTAAACCATTGAGCAGAATTCTCATTCAGTATATAGGTCAAAATAGGGGCTGCAATACAAATGAAGGGCACGAGTCGATCGTTGACGGGTCTTTTGGTGAATGCTCCAAAGGAGAACAATCCGAGTAAAGGGCCGTATGTATATCCGGCAAGGTCAAACACAGCGGTTATTACCTCTTTACTATTTAATCTATTGAATACGAGAATAACCAAATAGAAAATTACCGAAAATCCGACGTGTACCCAAAACTTAATTGAGGCGCGCTTGTTTTCCGGTTGACGTTCTATATTCATGAAATCGATGCAGAATGCTGTGGTGAGCGCTGTTAGCGCAGAGTCAGAACTAGCGTAGGTGGCAGCGGTGATACCCAATAAGAATGTTATACCCACCACAATGCCCAGGTGATTTAAGGCTAACATTGGGTAAAATTCATCCGTTTTGGCAGTGGCTGGAATACCCTGTGCTTCGGCATAAACATATAAAAGGGCACCGAGAGAAAGGAAAAGAAAGTTGACAATTACCAATACTACGGTGAACCAAAACATATTTTTCTGAGCTTCACCGATATTCTTGCAGGTCAAATTTTTCTGCATGAGATCCTGATCTAAGCCGGTCATCACGATGGCTATAAATACACCCGCGAAGAACTGCTTGAAGAAGTTTTTGGGATCATTGGTTTCCCAGAAGAAGATTTGAGAATATTTGCTATTCTGGACCGTTTTCCACGCTCCAGTAATTCCGTCCAGATTAAGCTCTTGAGAAACCAATATGATCGTTAAAACAACCGCGGTAATTAAGAAGAAAGTTTGGAGTGTATCGGTTACAATAATGGTTTTTACCCCACCTTTAAACGTATAGATCCAAATCAGAAATATGGTGATAGCAACAGAGACTTCAAATGGAACGCCCAATGGTTTAAATAATGCCAATTGGAGAACCTGTGCGGCTACATAAAGTCGTACTGCTGATCCGACCGTTCGCGAAAGGAGGAAAAATCCGGAGCCTGTTTTGTACGACCAAAAGCCAAATCTTTGTTCGAGATAGGAATAGATGGATATAAGATTAAGTCGGTAATACAAGGGCATGAGCACGGTTCCAATAACCAGATAACCCAGTATATAGCCAATGACAACCTGAAAATAAGAAAATTGGATATTGGCTACTGCACCCGGAACCGAAATAAATGTTACACCCGATAACGAAGTCCCAATCATACCAAAAGCAACCAAATACCAGGGTGATTGTCTGTTGGCTGTGAAAAAGGTATTTGTATCTGCTCCTTTGGAAGTATAAATTGATACTGTGATCAACATCCCAAAATAAAGGGTGAGTATAAGCAGAGATATGTAGGGATTCATTAAATCGGTTGTAGGTTAAGGTATATAACACGTGTAACAAAAGAGGTAAAACGCTTCTGATACTGTACGTTTTTATTTAGTTTTGCTAATCAAACAGAAATTTGGTTGTTATGCAAGCGCTTACTGATACCGAGATAGAAATACTGGATAAAACCATCGAAACAGACCTAAAAAAGCTGATTATTTACAATGATGATGTAAATACTTTCGATTGGGTGATCGACACGCTCATAGAAGTTTGTCGCCACACCAGTGAACAAGCGGAACAATGTACACTTATTATTCACTATAAGGGAAAATGTTCTGTGAAGGAAGGTGAATTTGACGAATTGCTGTCCATGCGCAATGAAATATGTCGTCGTGGTATCTCGGCCGAAATTCACTAGGAATACCATATACGCAGTGAATGGACTGATCGCTTGTTTTATTGCGATTTCACGTTTAATCTGCTTCATCATTTATTAATTCTCATGAATTATCCCTCACGTCTTATTGAGGATGCCGTTGGAGAAATTTCTCGGTTACCGGGAATTGGCAAGAAAACCGCACTACGTTTGGCACTGCATTTGCTTAAGAGAGATGAACAGCAAACAACGTCTCTTGCGGATGCTATTGTGAATATGCGCACGAAAACGACATACTGTGTTAAATGTCATAACATTGCGGATGATCAGCTGTGTAACGTTTGCAGTAACAGAAACAGAGATCATTCGATCATTTGTGTGGTGGTGGACACACGGGATGTTCTGGCAATTGAGGCGACGAGTCAATACAGAGGGTTATATCATGTATTAGGTGGTATTATTTCTCCATTGGAGGGGATCGGACCCTCGGATTTAAATATTGAATCGTTATTGGATCGTACGATGCAGAGGGAAGGGGAGGATCAGGTACAAGAAGTTATATTGGCCCTTAGCCCAACCATGGAAGGCGACACAACTGCGTTTTATCTTCAGAAAAAGTTAAAAACAATTGGTGTTCGTGTCAGTACCATTGCGAGAGGTGTGCCTATTGGCGGTGACCTCGAATATGCGGATGAGATTACACTAGGGCGAAGCATCGTGAGCCGGGTGGCTTACGATTGATTATATCAATTAAATATTGCGAGCATTATGAATAGAACAGACTTTTTGCGCACACTAGCCGGTGGAACATTTGCTGTGGGAGCAATAGGAAATCAAGTTTTTGCAGATTCTTCTTTTGATTTATTGAATGCAGAAACTGCACCGTTTAAGCAAGCATCTTTACCATACGATTTTGCTGCGTTGGAACCTTATATTGATAAACTAACCATGGAGATCCACTACGGTAAGCACCACGCGGCTTATGTTAAAAATTTAAATGATGCTGTAAAAGGAACCGCTTTTGAGTCAAAGTCTCTGGAAGATATTCTTAAAACGATTAGCAAGGCACCGGCCGCCATTCGAAACAATGGCGGAGGGCACTGGAATCATACTTTCTTTTGGGAAATTATGGGTCCGCAAAAAGGTGGTGAACCCAAAGGTGCTCTGGCAGATGCCATCAAGTCGCAATTTGGGTCTTTTGAAAAGTTTAAGGAGGAGTTTGCGAAAGCTGGTGCTACACGTTTTGGATCTGGCTGGGCTTGGTTGGTTGCCAAAGGTGGTAAGTTATCGATCGGCTCAACAGCCAATCAGGATAATCCGTTAATGGATGTTTCTGATATCAAAGGGACGCCTTTACTGGCATTGGATGTTTGGGAGCATGCTTATTACCTGCATTATCAGAACAAGCGCCCCGATTATATCAAGGCATTCTGGAATGTAGTAAACTGGGATAAGGTAGCTGAAAAGTTCAAGAAAGCTTAAAATACAAATGTCCGGAAATCGAAACTTCCGGACATTTTTTTTGTCTTAATCCGCCGAGGCTGGCGTTGTGCAGTAACTACTGATCACTTTGTAAGCTTGCTGGTAGCCTAATTCACCTGCCTTGCTCAAATCCAGACAGCCTTCGTTTACGGCGCCCAGGCTATTCTTTAAAATTCCACGCAGATAATAGGCTTCGGAAAAGTCGGAGCGAAGCTTAATAGAGCTTGTAAAATCGAGTATAGCGCCCATTTGATCTCCATTTGAGGAACGAGACATCGCTCTTGCGAAATATGCATTTGAGTAAGTCGGGTTAAGCTCTACGGCGGTAGTGAAGTCGTCAATAGCACCTTTCTTGTCTCCAATGGAAGTTTTATTGATTCCCCTGATATAGTACGCCTCCGCTCGTTCAGCCGTTAAGTTTTCTATTTTAACACGTTCCTTAACCTGATTTCTTAATCCATCCAGTATTTCACGGGTAAGTTTTGTAGAGTATACAATTTTCTTGGGGTCGCCTACATTCATATTTTTTAATTCAATGGCTTTATTTAAATCCAGAATAGCGCCTCGCTGATCGTTTAGTTTGCCTTTCGAAAATCCGCGTCCGTAATATGCCTCAAAGCTTTCAGGATCTAATTGTATGGTTTTATCGAAATCCATAATGGCACCTTTATAATCGTCAATTTTGTTCTTAGCAAAACCTCTTTTATTGTAAAAGCCAGCGTCATCGGGATTTATTTCAATAGCTCGGGTATAGTCAGCCGCGGCGCCCTGGTAATCACCAAGTTCTATTTTTGCGAGTCCGCTTCCTACATAAGCTCCTATACGTTTTGGGCTTAATTGAATCACACGAGAAAAATCAGCCAAACTACCTACAAAGTCCTGAAGATCCTGTTTGCAATTACCCCGGGCATATAGGGCAGCCAGATCGTCCGGATTATAGGAAAGGGCTTTGTCAAGATCGCTCAAAGCGTTACGGTGGTTTTGTGTTTTGGCATAGCTCACTCCTCTGTTATAATAGGATTTAGCATCGTCCGGGCTCAATTCCAATGCTTTTGTAAAGTCCATAATCGCCGCTCGATGGTCTTCCTGCAGGCTTTTGCTAACTCCGCGGCTTTGATAGTACATGGCAACCGAAGGGTTCAATAAAATGGCTTGGTCATAATCCGCATTGGCCCCTCTGTGATCTTTAAGGTTCGCTTTGGCAAGTCCTCGGTTGAAAAAGCTGGGTGCGTGTTGTGGATTTAATGCGATCACCTGAGAATAGGCTTGAATTGCGTCAGGGAAGTCACCTTTTGCGGCCTTGGTGTTTCCTTCTTCGAAATAGTCAGCGGCTGATCTTTGTGCAAAAACAGAGTGGGGCTGGCTAAAACATGCCAGTAGTATTATCAGGTAAAAAGAAGTTTTCATGAAAGTAAATCGGTTCTTCAAATAGGGTTTCAGTTAAAATAGAGCATAAAAGTATTCAAAATTTGATGTGCATCAAAACTAATTGTGGGTATAGAAAATTGTACAAATGCTATAATTAGAATATTGCCTACATTTGTTTTATTCAATTTTGGTAAATATTTAACTCGGTAGTTTTCATGGCAAATGTTTCAAAAAAGATATTAGTTGGGGGATTGGTTATAGTGGGCATGTTAGCAGTTTATATATCATTTTTTAAGAATGACGGAGCGCAATCGGCTATTCCGAACGAAGCAGTGAACGGACCCGTAGCAGGTCCCTATCTAACGGGCCTGGCTGATCTGGAAGGTAAGCCGGAGGTTATGGATCCGGATAAACTGATTTTTTTAAATGTATGGGCAACCTGGTGCGGACCTTGCAATATGGAGATGCCGGGCATTCAAAACCTGTATGAGAAATATAAGGATCATCAGAAAGTAGCCTTCTATATTGTTTCCGATGAGGATGCGGCAACAGTTAACCCGTTTATTGCAAGGAAAGGGTATAATCTACCTTTTTATCAATATGTAGGCGCTTATCCATCAGCATTGGATGGGAATGCCATTCCACGCACTTATATTATCCATAAAGGTGAAATTTTGGTGCAGGAAACGGGTGCTTCTCAATGGGACCGACCAGATATTATTGAACTTATAGACAAGAAGCTGGCAGAAATCTAAAAATCAGATTAAAAAGAAATGGCATCAGGGATTCCCGGATGCCATTTCTTTTTTTATTTCTGAACAGACTATTCTACAATGAAAGTACCTTTCATCAAAGCATAGTGTCCTGGGAAACTACAGATATAAGTATATTTTCCTTTTTTAGGGGCCGTGAAAGTAATTGTGTCGCTTTCGCCACCACCAACTAATTTCGTATGAGCAATAACGCTAGAAGCCTCAGAGCTAGGAATATACTCTGTATCTCTTGCCGCAGCAGCTTTCGATCCGAATGAAGCTACGTCTGTTCCTTCCTTCAATAACACGAAGTTATGACCCATTGCAGCTTTTGCAAGTTTACCAGAGTGCGTCAAGGTTAGTTTGATTTTTTGACCAGCCTTTACCTTTATCTCTTTAAGGTCGAACTGCATCGCATCGCTACCTTTGATCACAATGGCTTTTTCTTGCTTCGCATCATTTACTTCAACGTTAGATTTTGCATTAACAGTTGTTGCAGTAGCACCAAATGCAATAACAGAGGCAAGAAACAATACGCTAAAACTAATCCTTTTCATATTCGAATAAGAGTAAACTTGTTTTGTATAAATTAACTGGTGCAAGTTAATAGATGGTACAGTAAAATAATAGTCCGTTAACAATTGTTTGGAAAAAACGAAGACTCAGAAAAGTATCTTGTATTCGTTGCGAAGTGCTTTACCCGTGCAAAATAGGGCTAGGATCATCAGACAGCGGTTTATATCCACAGGACTCATGGGTAATGGTATATCTCTGGATTTTACCGAAAGTGCTACAAACATCATGGCAAATATGATCCATAATGCGCTTTTTTGCTTACTTGCAAGACCGAGGCAGCAAATGAGCAGTGTAATGATGATACAAAACGGAAGTATAATGAGGCTAAGGATGGGTATTTCGTAAAAAATGGTACAGTAAAATAGAGCCGCGCCCACAGCAATCGTAGCGAAAAAAAATAGATGTCCGGGTTTTACATGCATTACGATACACCAGGTAGCGCTGACAACCGCAACTGCGCCTAGGGTCCTTTCCAAAATCAGGGCTAGCTCGGTAGTTTTGTCGGGTATTGGTATGCTGGTTAAAGAAATAACTTCTGTAAGTGCTGTAAGGGAGGCGCTTAGGAAGAAAAATCCCCATAATAACCTGCTGTAATCAGGTTGAAGTTTATAATATTTGAGAAAAATAAGTACGCCTGTTATGCAAAGTGCCAGGTTTGAAAATAGATGTGGGATCAATAGCATATCTTAAAAATGGCGGAATAATCTCAAAAAAGCAATTTACAAATTCTGTATACATTTTGATACTTCGTGCTTTTCATCCTATTTTTACCAAAAAAACAGATTTACCAACATGAGCGTTTTAGTTAATAAAAATTCTAAGATTATAGTTCAGGGATTTACGGGTTCTGAGGGTTCTTTTCATGCCCAACAAATGATTGAGTATGGTACCAATGTTGTAGGTGGTGTTACACCGGGCAAAGGCGGACTTTCTCATCTTGAAAGGCCTGTCTTCGATACCGTTGATCTTGCAGTACGTGCAACCGGTGCAGATGTCTCTATCATATTTGTTCCGCCAGCGTTTGCTGCTGATGCTATTATGGAAGCCGCTGATGCTGGTATTCGCGTTATCGTTTGTATCACGGAGGGTATTCCAACCAAGGATATGATGCAGGCTAAGGAATACATCAAAGGCAAAGATTGCCGTTTGATTGGACCTAACTGCCCAGGTGTTATTACAGCAGAAGAATGTAAAGTAGGTATTATGCCTGGTTTTATATTTAAGAAAGGTACTATTGGTATCGTTTCTAAATCTGGAACACTTACTTATGAAGCGGTAGATCAATTGACACGCGTTGGTTTGGGTCAGACTACAGCCATTGGAATTGGAGGAGATCCGATCATCGGAACAACTA
>CALGRQ010000281.1 GCA_937880795.1 uncultured Dyadobacter sp.
ATCGGGATGCTCTTCCCCCAGTCGATTTACCACATCAGTGGCCTTTCCTGACTGATAGGTTATAATGATATCACCTTCTAAAAAAGAAATAGTATCCGGTCCCTGCCAGCTAAATGGGGCAACTGCAAAACCGGCTGGAAGCTTTTCTAATTCAGGATTTTTATAAGAAACTCCATGCTGCATCGAAATTAGTAACTTCACTTCATTGGTATGAGGCAACTGCCACATGGCACATGGAAAACCCACTTTCACCAACGCTTCCCACACCTCTTCCGCAAGCATTCCTTCAAAAACAGATAGCCCGGCTTTTGCTTGAATTGAACTCATTTTAGTTTGTTGTATTCCTTATTGTCACACTCCTTCTTCAAATCGGTATGCAAATTACCTTTAACGATTTACATCCACAATAGCGACGGTTAGTCTACTGATGCAAACCAGTTTATTTTCTTCATTGGTTATGCGAATATCCCAGATCTGGGTCGATCTGCCTATGTGTATTGGGGTTACCTTCCCAAAAACAAATCCAGACTTCACCGACCGCATATGATTGGCATTAATTTCCAATCCCACAGCAGTTTGTTTAGAAGGATCTTTTAAACATAGAAATGATGCAATACTTCCTAGTGTTTCTGCCAATACCACCGAAGCACCTCCGTGCAAAATACCAAACGGCTGATGCGTGCGTGCATCCACAGGCATGCGCGCCACGATATAGTCATCTCCAACCTCAGTAAACTCGATACCTAAATGGCCTGACAACGTGTTAGCACTCATTGAATGCAGTTGTTCCAGGGTAGTTTTCGTTATGAACATATATAAAAATTGTCTAAATTTGCATTTGCTATTTTAATCAAAAACAAAGTATTTGCAATATTAACATATAAATAATACAATTATTTTGAAAAGAAAGTCTATATATCTTATCCGTCACGGAGAAACTGATCTTAATCGTAAAGGAGTGGTTCAGGGAAGTGGCGTAAATTCTCCGCTTAACGAGTGGGGAGAAGCTCAGGCTACCGCTTTTTTTAATGCATATCAGCATATACCCTTCGATAAAATTTACACTTCCAACTTACAACGAACGCATCAAACTGTTCGTGGGTTCATTCATCAGGGAATTGCCCATGAGAGCTATGCCGGGTTAAACGAAATATCCTGGGGAATCAGAGAAGGACGGGAACCTAATATAGGCGACAATAATTATTATCGGGAGCTTACCAATGCCTGGAAAAACGGTCAGGTAGATCTGGCTTCCGAAGAAGGTGAAAGTCCGCTACAAGTTAGAGACCGACAATTACCTGTAATTGAAACCATCCTGTCGCGCCCACACGAAAGAAATATTCTGGTGGCTATGCATGGCCGTGCGATGCGTGTTTTACTTACCGTACTTTTTAATGAACCATTGGTTAAAATGGATGACTATGGCCATAGCAACCTCTGTTTATATAAAATTAATTATTCTTACGAAACCGGGTTATTCGAGTTGGAACTGGCCAATGATATCACACACCTACTTTCACTAGAAATTCCTCAAACCGTATAAAAGCCATTTATGTAGAAGCGGTTCCATTGGTGTATTTAAACCGCTAACTGGATCTCGCTTTCCTACTTTTGTGGCTTAACCGTAGTACATTCTGCGGCAATCATCATCATGTCCAAAAGACGTATTTATTGGACCTTGCAGATTGTGGGCTGGACCGTGCTCATTATGCTTGAGTTTATCCCTTATACCCTAGAATACGGTTTTGAATCAGAGGCGCTGTATTCAGCTTTGGCCAATATAGCCCTGGGTATATCACTGACACACATCTATCGCCTGGTTCTCAAGAAATGGAGTTGGTCATCACTACCGCTACTTCGGTTGTCGTTGCGCGTAGTAATATCTGTTTTGGTACTAGGTATGGTAATGGCCTTGGTGAACCAACCTTTAGACCGGCATTATCTTGTAGAAAACCTGGTAAACCAACCCTTTGTATTTTGGGGCTACTATGCCACCTGGTGCAAAAATCTCTTTGCCTGGATCCTGTCCTATACTGTATATCATTACGTAGAGCAGAACAGACTGGCTGGTTATGAAAAAATTATGCTTCGCATGTCCATGAGAGAGGCCGAGGCAAAAGTGCTCCGTTCGCAGCTCAATCCGCATTTTACTTTTAATGCACTCAATAGTATTCGTGCATTGGTTTATGAAGATCCGGCAAAAGCGCAGGTAAGTATTACACAATTATCCAATATTTTACGAAATTCGTTACTGGCTGACCGTCGTAAAACCGTAGATCTCCAGGAAGAGTTACGAACTGTTGAAGATTACCTGGAACTGGAGAAGGTTCGTTATGAAGAGCGGTTAAGGTATACGATCAATACCAATCCACAGTCAATATATTGGCAAGTACCGCCCATGATGCTTCAAACATTGGTTGAAAATGGAATAAAACATGGCGTTGCCAAAGAAATGGGCGGAGGATTTGTCGAGATCAAAACGGATATTACGGATGATACCCTGCTGATTACCATCCGCAATTCGGGCCATTTGGTTTCTACCGAGCCCACAAAATCCGAATCGGGAGGTGTTGGTTTGAAAAATACTGCGGAACGACTATCCATTCTATATGGCAAAGAAGCGTCCTTCCATATATATCAGGAAACGGAAGCGGTGGTTTGCTCAGAAATCCGTATTCCTACATTGTCGGACAACACCATGATTCACGTGGCTTAACGATTCTTAGAGTTTAATCATAAAGCAATACCCGTTTCTATAATAACTATACATCATAACCATAACGAAACCTTTAACAACCAGCCATGAGAACCCTTATTGTAGATGATGAACGCCTAGCTCGGAATGAACTGAAGAGACTTTTAGAACCTTACACAAAAATTGAAATTGTTGGCGAAGCCGCCAATGCCGATGAAGCGCTTGCTATGATTGACGAGCTTCAACCCGAACTTCTTTTTTTGGATATACAAATGCCGGGTAAAAACGGCTTCGAGTTACTTACTTCTATTGAAGGTAAAAGTCCCGAAGTTATTTTCACCACTGCCTATGACGAGTATGCCATTAAAGCGTTCGAATTTAATGCGCTCGACTACCTACTCAAACCCATCGACAACGAAAGGTTAAAGGAAACCATTCTTCGTATTGAGGAAAACCAAGTTCCTACCGAATCTCCAACAGAAACCAACGAACGTGCCGAAAAAATTCTGGGAGAAAGCGACCAAGTATTTGTAAAGGATGGTGAAAAGTGCTGGTTTGTAAAACTGGGCAAAATACGTTTATTCGAATCCATGGGTAATTATGTTCGCCTTCATTTTGATGACCAAAAACCATTGGTTTTAAAGTCATTAAACAACCTCGAAGAGCGTCTCGACCCAAATACCTATTTCCGCGCAAATCGAAAGCATATTATTAATTTACAGTGGATCGAAAAAATTGAACCATGGTTTAGTGGTGGTTTGCTGGTTACCTTGCAGGGAGGAGATAAAATTGAAATTTCCAGACGTCAGGCCATACGTTTTAAAGAATTAATGAGTTTATAATATAATTCATTCACTTCACATGAACCGCATTATGCTCCATTCAAATTATTGGGTACTTGCTATATTTGCTTTGTTGATTGGCTGTAATTCCTCAGACAAAAAACAAATGTCGGAAAACGAAATCTCACTCCGGAATGGAGCTTTGCAGGAGCAAGATTATGGTCACTGCGACTCCCTTAATACCGCAGGAGCTTGTGTGAATATAAAAGTATGGCTTCCTTCTGGGGCCGATAAGGTTTCAACTGACATTTTAAATGCAATAAACCAAAAAGTAATTGACAGGATCAACTCCTACGCAGATAGTGCAAGTCTAGCTACCCGACCAGAGGCTTTAACAAGTGCGAAGGGTGCGGCGGAAGTTTTTTTAACAAACTTCGGTAATTTCAAAAAAGAAATGCCGGATGCACCCGGTTACTGGTTTATAAAGGTAGATGGTGATACGCTTATGGTTACACAAAAAATTGTGATGTACCAGCTCGACCACGCTGCATATACCGGTGGGGCACATCCCAATAGTTTTCGTTCCTATCACATTTACGACAACCAGACTGGACGCGAAGTGGAAGCAAAAAGCTTCGTAACCGACTCTGTGGCACTGCTCAAAAAAGCGGAAGTCGAATTTCGAAAGCTTGAAAAATTATCACCTTCTGATGATTTAGAGAAGAATGGTTATTTCTTGCCCAATCACCAATTCTTTTTACCAGCAAATTATGCCTTTACAAAAACCGGAATTTTGCTTTATTACAATCCCTATGAAATTGCTGCATATGCAAGAGGTCCTATTTCAATCGAAATTCCCTATCGTGAGTTAAATAACATTGTCAATCAGGAAAAGTTATTTTAACTCACAGAAGGCCTTCAGTAGCAAAACTATAAAAACCGAGATCGGTAAATATTAAGTGATCCAATACCGGAATTCCCAACATTCGTCCTGAAGAAACTATATCTGCGGTCAGTTGTTTGTCGGCTTCACTGGCAACCAACTGACCTGATGGATGGTTGTGTACCAAAACCACCCCACTTGCCAGATTTTCGATGGCAGCTTTAAAAATTAGTCTGGCATCTGCAACGGTTCCATTTACCCCTCCCCGGCTTACCATCATTGGCCTGATCACTACGTTCCCCTGGTTCAGCAGCAAAATCCAGAACTCTTCATGCCGCAGATCCATCATATAGGGCTTCATTTCTTCGTAAATATCCTGAGGCCCCCTGATCTTTCGCTTTCTCTCTTCTACAATCTCCTTTCGCCTACGCCCCAACTCCAATGCAGCGACAATAGTAATTGCTTTGGCTTCACCTATACCCTTGTTTTTCATGAGTTCTTTTACGGTTTGCCGCGCTAGTTCGTTAATATTGTTATTTACACCGTTCATTAATTCTTTGGCTACATCCACAGCCGAGAGCGATGCAGTTCCTGTACCTATGAGTATAGCCACCAATTCCGCATCGGACAAAGCAGCTTTTCCCTTTAATAAAAGCTTTTCTCGGGGACGATCTTCTTCTGCCCAATTCCTTATGGTGCGCGTATTAAAATATTCTCTATCAGCCATAAACATCTCGGATAAGTTGTTTACCTAAGACGAAATCTCTCTTGATTAGTCATGATAACTCACTGCCCCATTTCAGTTAATGCCGCACGTGCCTTGCTGTCTATGCTATTTTTATATTCATATTTTTTATACGACATCGCCTTTATAAAAAACTGAATAGCGTTGGCCTTTTGCTTTTTTTCAGCATATATATATCCCAGTTGCAAGGCTGAACTCGCTCCAAAGCCGATCGACGTACCACTGGTAATGGTAACTGCTCTTGACAAATAGGGAATAGCGTCTGCCTCTTGCTTCATTTTTTGCAAAATCCGTCCCTTTCGATAATTGTATTCTGCCTTATCAGCCTGCGTAGTAAAACTATTCTCCGAAACCGGACTCAAAATGGAAAGTGCTTCCGACAGATACCCACCATCGGTCGCATATCTTGATTTATATAACAATTTCTGCTGCGAAGTTAGTTTTCCCGCACCGTACTCCTCAGCGAAACGGAGCGCCAGTTTATCCGCCTCAATAATTGCACTTCCAGAATCTCTGATTTTGACTATATAGCTTGCTGCTTCACTGTCTCTGTTTGCCAACCACCTACACATAAACATTTTCAGATTACTATCTTTGATGTAATTAAAGCCTTTATACTCTCGCTGAAATAAACTATATGCATTGAAAGCGGCATCATATTTGCCTTGTTGCAAGGCTATTTCACCTTTGAGATAATTGAGAAAGGGAAAGGAGATATATGCACTACCAAAAGGAGCCTCGTGCAGATACCAAGCCGCTGCCCGACTGTCCCCTTCCTTCATCAATGTGGTTGTTGCAAAAAAATGGAGCAATAAATTATCAGGATTATTTTTCGGCAATTGTTTGATGCGTGCGAGTTGGGATGAATCCAACTTAAGTGTATAGGCATGCAAAAGCAAATCCATAAGTTGAGCCTCTTGCTCAAACAAAGAATTACCCTGCGCCACGGTTTGAATTTCAGCAATACCCTGATCAATATTCCCCTTTAACCCCAACATCTTAGTAACCCAGGTGAAATTTTCTGGAACCGAACCGATGATTACATGAAGAAAACCTAATGATTTTTGGGTCGGCAAAAACGTCGGGAAAGTCTTCCGATTATCGGCCAATAACCTATATGCTTTAATGACCTCCCAGGCGCCGCTAACTTCATTGCCAAATTTTATTTTAGCAAAGGCCCAATGAAGACGAATTTCCGCCTGAAAAAACTTTTTATAGGGCGAAGAATCCGGCAATTTACCTACTGCCGAAAGTCGGGAATCCTCCTGGTCTACTAGTTTTTTGAAAGCCGAACGATTTTCTGAAATCATGAGATAATGCATATCGGCGTAATTATCCAGGTAGTCCACAAAAACATTATCCCGGTTCAACTCCCGCTCTTCATCAATAAGGTTGCGTGCGGTTTGCAATCGCAATTTTTGAATTTCAAAGTATGCCTTTTGGAGTTTTGGGGTAAACTTAACATAACTACCTTCGGCAAACACCGATGGGCTTGACATCAACACTAACCCGACCAGCACATAACCAATGATGTTATATGTCAACCCGTTGAAAAAATCATCACCAAACCATCTCATCTTAAAAAAATCGTGATACGATCTCAAAACTAAGCCCCATATACAAATAAAAAAAGGTTGCCTGACAACCAGACAACCTTTCACCTAATTTTTTATGAAATTATCGGCGTTGATGAACAGGCTCAACACTTTCTACATCGGCAAGAATACGGCCACAATGCTCACAAACGATAAGTTTTTTACGTTCACG
>CALGRQ010000282.1 GCA_937880795.1 uncultured Dyadobacter sp.
GCTCTCACCTATTGTTCCATAACAGGTATCATCATTACCCTACTTATTACATGGGTTTCACCGGCCTTGTCTATATACCTGGTTGCGGCGCTCGGTCTGGCTAATTCCTTACTATGGCCCGCTATATTCCCATTAGCCTTAGCCGATTTAGGAAAGTTTACGAAAACAGGATCTTCCATTCTGGTAATGGGTATTATAGGTGGTGCCATTTTACCATTACTTTTTGGCTTTGCGGCCGGTAAGTTTTCGCACCAGCTCGCTTATCTGATATGTCTGCCTTCCTATTTCTATATCCTCTATTTCGCCTTGAAAGGAAGTCGGATCCGGGTGAATAGTGGTATATCCAATTCCATTTCCGAAACTGTACTATAACCTATGCAGAAGCTATTTAAAATCAACCCGCTCGACAATGTATATGTTGTCCGGCAATCTATTGCTGCTGGCGAAGATTTCATATTAGAAGGAGAAACATTTATGGCCACAAAAGCCCTGGGACTCGGGCACAAAGTGGCAGCTTCTGCCATTCTTATGGGTCAACAAGTCATCAAATTTGGTATCCCCATTGGCTCAGCCACTCAGGATATTCATGTAGGAGATCATATTCATCTACACAATCTTAAAAGCGACTATATTCCAACCTATACCTTAGAAGATGAGTTTATTAAGCCCTAGCCCCGCGACGGGATATTTGCGACAGGACGGAAGAAAAGGAATCCGAAACGTTGTGCTGGTAGCCTATCTGGTGGAATGTGCCCATCACGTATCCCGAAAAATCATTTCACGTTTTGAAAATGAACCGGTTCATTTAATAGGTTTCAGTGGCTGCTATCCCAATGGCTATGCCGACAAAATGATGCACGCCATTTGTACCCACCCCAACGTTGGCGCTGTTTTGCTGGTATCATTAGGTTGCGAAAGCTTTAATCGAAACCGGCTGTATGAGCAAATTGAAGCCAGTGGTCGCCCTGTAAAATTGGTTACCATTCAACAAAATGGCGGTACGGTCAATAGCATCGAGGAAGGGATTTCCTTTGTAAATCGTGCGCTTGAACTCATTCAAGAAGTACCTAAGGTTCCGTTTCATTTGCAAGAACTCATTGTGGGCATCGTTTCGGGTGGAAGTGACGCCACCAGTGGAATTACGGCAAACCCAGCCGCCGGACGCGCCTTCGATTTGTTGAACGAGGCAGGCTGCACCACCATTTTTGAAAATACCAGTGAAATGATCGGCCTTGAAAATTTGCTTCGAAAGCGCGCAACTAGGCCTGAATTAGCGGAAATTTTACCCGAAGCCGTCGACAAAGCAGCGCGTTACCATGCCATTATGGGCCATGGTAGCTTTGCTCCCGGAAATGCCGAAGGTGGACTCACCACCCTGGAAGAAAAATCGATGGGGGCTTATTGCAAAAGTGGAACAGCACCCATAATCGGACTTATAAAACCAGGTGACAGAACAACAATACCGGGGCTGTATCTCATGGATATCGTTCCTGACGGCGAACCTCGTTTTGGCTTCCCGAATCCCAACGATATATCAGAGATGAATGAGTTAATCGCATCCGGAGCACACCTGGTGCTGTTTACCACTGGACGCGGCTCAGTAGCTGGATCGGCGGTATCTCCGGTTATCAAGATTTGCGCCAATCCGGAAACCTACCGGAATATGGAAGGTGATATGGATGTGAATGCGGGAAAAATCCTGACCAATGAAGCCACCCTGGAAGACATTGCTCATGAGATTGTCGCTCAAATTGTAGATGTAGCTCATGGTGTCAAAACTTGTTCCGAACAACTGGGGCACCAGGAGTTTTCTCTTGGGTATAAATCGTTCGAACCTATTGGCCCTTCTTGTTTAACGTATTAATATAACAAACATTTTTACCCATGAAAATAGATAGTCATCTGCATTTCTGGCATTATGAGCCGGTAAAAGATGCCTGGATTACCGACGAGATGCAGGTGATCAAAAATGATTTTATGCCAGAGCAACTCATTCCTTTACTGGCAAAAAACGGTATAGATGCTGGAATAGCCGTACAAGCCGATCAGAGTGAAAATGAAACGCACTTCCTGCTTGACCTGGCCAACCAGTATGACTTTATCAAAGGTGTGGTGGGATGGATTGATCTGCGCTCGGAACGTATCGAAGAGAGACTCGAGTACTTTTCTCAGTTTAAGCTGCTGAAAGGTTTCCGCCACATTGTGCAGGCAGAACCACAGATTGATTTCTTACTTCGACCAGACTTTTGTCGAGGTATAGCCGCTTTGGCGCGGTATGACTATACCTACGATATTCTCATCTACCCGAAACATATACCCTATGCACTAGAATTTGCAAAGCAATTTCCCAATCAACGCTTTGTTCTCGACCACCTGGCCAAACCATTTATCAAGGATGGACTCATTGACGACTGGGCACAACAAATAGCAGGCTTTGCCCCCATGGAGCACGTCAGCTGCAAAATGGCTGGCTTAATTACGGAAGCCAACTGGCAAAATTGGCAACAGGCCGACTTTATGCGATACGTAGATAAAATTTTGGAAATTTTCGGACCCGACCGCATGATGTATGGCAGTGATTGGCCTGTTTGTCTTGTGGCTGGCTCTTACGACCAGGTTTATGATGTTGTTGAAAAGAGTATAGATTCCCTGACACCTGCTGAGAAGAATCAAATTTTAGGACAAACCTGTGCCGAATATTACAAGATTTAACCGTTATCCCCCCCTTCTTTAAAACCCATTTTCCGGTGAACATCGTTTGGATAATCCCCGGAAGTGGGTTTTCCCATTCGCTCCCCTTGATCATAGAGCCATCTCCATGGCCTAAACTTTTAAGCCGTTTTTCTCCGTCTCATACAGATTATTATAGCTGCACATTGTAGGTGTTTTTTGTTTCAGACATCACAAAGGTGCTGTGCGTACTGCCTATACTTGTTACCTTGCCCAGCTTGTTATATACAAAATCCTGGTAGTGCTTCATGTCGCGCGCATATACTTTGAGTAAAAAATCGTAATCACCCGAAATGTTATAACATTCCACCACTTCTCCTAACCTCATAATATCCGTTACAAATCGCTGCCCAATACTTTTTCCATGTTGTTTTAATATAGCCATTAGACTCCAATCTTTTCACCCGCTCAAACACCGGCGTATGCGACAATTTCACTTTGTCGGCAAGCTCTTTAATGGTCAACTTGGAATCTTCTCCCAGCAGTCGGAGCAGTTGCAGGTCCGTTTCATCCAATTTTTCCATAGATTAAATTTCTTTTTTTTGCTAAAATCACCCATTCGATAGATTAATATCCTACCTAATATTTCAAATATAGAATATTAATCCTAATAATTAATAGTATTATAGATTATACTTCTTTACATGTAGATTTGCAAAGATTTTTAATCCGATGCTTATATTTTATTCAAACCAACAGAAGTACCTCGGGGGATAACTACAAAAAAATGTTAGCTCCCCGATAAGGACAATCAGAATAAATAAGCCTTTATAAAATCATAAAAAGAAGCAATAGCATATAGGCGAATATCATTACCATCATGTTTTTAGAAAAAATTAAATCTTCACAGTCGGGCATTTTGCTCTACGGCATCACTCCACCTAAAACGGGAACTACACCGGAGCGTGTTGCAGAAATTGCAGAAAAAACGGTTGAACGTCTGTCTACACTCGATGTCGATGGAATAGTAGTATATGATGTTCAGGATGAATCGGCTCGCACCCAACAGGAGCGCCCATTTCCCTTTTTAAATGCATTGGACCCATTGGATTTCGCATCTGAACATCTGGGAGGAATCAATTTACCCAAAATCATTTACCGGCCGGCGGGCAAATTTTCTACTGATGAACTCACCAACTGGTTGAATGAACTCCATACTCGTCAGTTTTATCCGGTTTTTGTGGGATTGCCTGCTCCCGATTATCCCGTTAAAACCAGCCTTCCCGAAGCGTATCAGCTATGGAGCGAACACCAGCAAACGTCCGTAATGGGTGCAATCACGATTCCAGAAAGACACCATGTCTTAAAAGATGAGGAAGTTCGGATATTAGACAAAATGAGTAGTGGCGTTTCGTATTTTATATCACAATGCGTTTTTAACCTCGACTATGCCAAGCAGATGGTGGAGGACTTGGCGACGGCTTGTCGGGACAAGGCTGTTGCCCCACCTACCATGATATTTACAATAACGGCATGTGGTTCGCCTAAAACCCT
>CALGRQ010000283.1 GCA_937880795.1 uncultured Dyadobacter sp.
GCGTAACCGAATTTCAACAATGGGTGAACGGTGGAAAATTCAACCAAGAAAAACTCACTCCGGAACAAATCTATATTCGATCGTTTTATCAGAACCTAAATCACTTCGTATTAAAAAATGAAGCGGTATATGCCGGGCATTTTTACGATTTGCAATATTTCAACATTAACGGACAGAGCTATAATTACGATAAGACCAGAGTTTTTAGCTACGTAAGACATACCGATCAGCAGAAATTACTTTTCGTATATAATTTTGATCGGGAAAAGCGTTTTGAAACCTGTATTAAAATTCCGCAGGAAGCCTGGACAAATACCTTTGGATTAGGAAGAACAGTAGATTACGAGCTTAAACCTGTGTTCCCATTGATTCATCCTTCACCGACGTTACAAGCCTCCACTATTACTTCCAGTGGGGTTCAGATTGACCTCCCACCCGTTACTGTAATGGTTTATGAGATTAGTGGTAAATAATGTGTTGGGAACGCGTCCGGTATGCAACTAAATTGCAATTCGACGATTTGCTTTTTAAATTTACGTAGCGTATATCGTTTTGAAACCAGCGTTGCCTACTCAAAGTTATGAATCGCGGAGGTTAAGCTCTGCTTACAAACAGCATATCAATGATCCGATTTTTTTTAATTAACCTACTCTTTTTGAGTTCCAGTCTTGCCTTTTCACAATCAGGTCCTCAAAAGGTTTTTACGCAAAAAATGGAAGTACCTGCGAGTGCCGAGCTAGGCACACAGGTGTTACGCATGAGCGAATCGTTTTTAGGAACTCCTTACGTAGCTGGAACATTGGAAGGGAATCCTACGGAAAAGCTTGTTTGTAAGTTTGACGGCCTCGATTGCACCACTTTGGTGGAAAGTGTTATTACACTGGCCATTGCGAAGAAAGAAGGGTTGTCATTTGATGGATACCGAAGTGAACTTACTAAACTACGATATAGAGATGGCGAAATTAATGGATATCCTTCTCGGCTTCACTATGTACTCGACTGGTTATACGAGAATGAAAAACGAGGTCGTCTGGAAGATATAACAGCCCGAATAGGCGGGGTTCCATTTCGTAAAGAAATTAATTTTATGACCTCGCATGCCAATCTATATCCCGCCATGGCAGAAAGTGAAGTATGGGAGCGCGTTAAAGAACACGAAAATCAAATCAATGAACGGGAATATAATTATATCCCAAAAAGTGGTGTTCATAAAGCAGAAACCTTACTTCGTGATGGCGATATCGTAGCATTCACTTCTTCAATTGCAGGTCTCGATTGCAACCATATGGGAATAATCTCAAAAGTGGGTAGCCGTGCCTATCTCATTCATGCCTCAACTACGGGTAAGAAAGTACTAATTTCGGATGTACCTCTGGCCGAATACGTAGCCTCAGTTCCCAAACACACAGGTATGATTGTTGCACGTCTCATCGACCAAAAAGCGCAATGAAAAACCTGTTGGAAAATTTTGATTTTCGCACCAGCTACTGGCTGTACATTGTAATCGCCGGCACTCTGGGGCTGATCATCAGCTTTATTTTTATTCAACTCATTAAAATTACAGCAAAAAAGAAGGACTGGAGTATTGTGAGGGCCATCAGTGAAAACCTGACCAGCGTACTCTATTTCTTTGTTCCTCTATTCCTTATTACCTCCACGGCAAAAGCATACGCCTCGGAACTGGGTATAGTATACGCTATATCCAAAATATTGTTTATCGCGGTAAGTACCTGGCTCATGACCCGGATCGTGATCATTATTGAAAAGATACTCATTGAAAAGTTAGATTTTGAAACAGAGGACAACAATTACGCGCGTCGTATGTTCACCAAAATCAAATTCATCAAGCGTATCATCATCATCATGATCATACTCTTTGGCGTTTCTATCTTATTGCTGAGCTTTGACAGTGTACGGCAATATGGTGTAGGAATACTTACTTCGGCCGGTATTTTCAGTGTGATTATAGGTTTTGCGGCTCAAAAATCACTCGCCAATCTACTCGCGGGGATTCAGATTGCGTTTACGCAACCCATAAAAATTGATGACGTAGTCATTGTTGAAGGCGAATGGGGACGTATTGAAGAAATTAACCTCACCTATGTGGTGGTTAACATCTGGGATTTAAGACGCCTGGTCCTGCCTATTACCTATTTCATCGACAAGCCATTTCAGAACTGGACACGCAACGAGAGTAATTTAATTGGAGCAGCTTTCCTACACTTGAATTAC
>CALGRQ010000284.1 GCA_937880795.1 uncultured Dyadobacter sp.
AGTAACATGGACCAACGAAGCATTTAAAAATAGAACTGGTAAAACGGATCGTGATACGGAAGGGGTCAAAGTGGTAGAACTGCTTAAAGGCCCTCAAACCAGCAACGATACACTTACGCGTGTCAATAAGCTCTTTTCATCCCAGGATGCGGTACAGGACGATATTATACTTTTCACAAAGGATGGTAAGCCTCTTTGGGTAGAACTCACCGTTACACCTGTATTTAATGAACTGGGTAAAGGTACCAATGCAATCGTAGTTTGTAGGGATATAACTACGAGAAAGAAATCTGAAAGTGAATTAAAGCGTACGCGGGAAATGCTTGAACAAACCAACCGGGTAACACGTGTGGGTGGTTGGGAGTATAACGCACTCCTTGGTGAGATGTATTGGACTTCGGTTACAAAAGAAATTCATGAAGTTTCGGAGGATTATACGCCAACACTACAAGCTGCCCTATCTTTTTTCAAGTTAGGAACCGAAAGTGATAAAATTCATGAAGCGCTGAACGAGTGCCTCAACTTCGGAACACCCTTTTCGATGGAATTGGAAGCGATTACTGCAAAGGGGAATGAAATTTGGGTGCGAGTTATCGGTGAAGCGATATTCCAAAATGAAGAATGTTACCGGGCCTATGGAAGCTTTCAAGATATAACGAAGTTGAAGCAAGATGAACGCAAAATCCTTGAGTCTTCTCAGATGCTGGAAAAACTGTCGAACCAGGCACCGGGTTCCCTGTTTATGTTTCAATTGTTCAATGATGGTAATTTCCATTTCCCGTATTTTTCACTGGGGCTTGGGAGACCTTACTTTTCTGAGTCAACTCTAGCGGGAATGTCTCAGGAAGATCTGCTGGCACTTATACATCCTGATGATACCCTTCTGGTGAGGAAATCCATCATGTATTCAGCAAAAACACTACAGAACTGGGAATTAGACTTTCGCATATTGACACCAGATGGTACCATTGCGTGGCTCACCGGCGAAGCGAAACCAGAGCGGCAAAGTGATAGCGTTTTGTGGCACGGGTATCTCCAAAACATTACCTCCCGAAAGCTTGCGGTTGAAGAGCTACTTCGCTCCGAGGCAAAGTTTAGAACATTGTATAATGCAACCAGCGATGCTGTAATACTTTTTGACCAGGAAGGATATATAGACTGCAACCAGGCTACTTTGGGGATGTTTCATATTAAATCTTCCATGAGCGCAAAAACCCAATTCCTCAATAAGATATTAGCAGACACGAACTCCAGCAAGGGACGTTCTAGTTTTCTTAATAAAGAATTGATCGCCGAGGCATATGAAAAAGGAAGTTTAAGTAAAGAATTATCCATTTGGCGGGTTAAAGAGCAGAATCCCGAAGAATTTATTGCAGAAGTAGTGATCAGTGTGATTTTGGTCAATGAGCAGCCTATGATTCAGGTTGTTTTGAGGGATATTACCCTTAGAAAAATGGCTGAAATTCAACTGGGTAAGGCACGGGAGCATGCAGAAGCGGCCAGCAAGTCCAAATCCGAATTTTTGGCCAACATGAGTCATGAAATCAGAACTCCTCTCAATGGTGTTATTGGTTTTACTGATGTCTTGATGAAAACGCAGCTTGATGCAGCACAGAAGCAGTATATGACTATGGTTTGGCAGTCGGCTAATTCATTACTTACTATAGTCAATGATATTCTCGACTTCTCAAAAATTGAAGCAGGCAAGCTGGAACTAACCCCCGAGACCATCAACTTATTTGAGTTTTTGGGTCAGGTTATAGACCTGGTGACATTTAATGCTCATCAGAAAAAGTTGGAAATCCTACTCAACATAGGGCCTGGAACCCCACCCTATATATTTGCCGATCCCATTCGCCTTAGACAGATTGTACTCAATTTATTGAGCAATGCTGTTAAATTTACTTTACACGGAGAGATCGAATTAAAAGTTGAAGTTCTTTCGGAACAAAATTCTGGTTTAAAAACCTTGCGTTTTTCTGTTCGCGACACAGGAATTGGTATAGAATTACAAAATCAGAAAAAGATATTTGATCCATTTTCACAGGAAGATTTATCGACAACAAAACGATTCGGTGGTACAGGTTTGGGTATAAACATATCTAATAATCTGTTAGCTATGATGGATAGTGAGCTGCTGGTAAACAGTACGCCAGGTTTAGGAAGTACATTTTATTTTGATGTTCAATTTAAAACACCCAGAAAAAGCAGTGCTGAAACACGATGGATACCCTCAGATAAACTGAAACATATTCTCATATTGGATTCCAACAAAACGAGTGGTTTCATTTTATCGGAAGTTTTGCGCAACAAAGAAATTGAAGCATCGTATTACAGCAGTGGGACGAAAGCGCTGGAACAATTGAAGCATGGGGCTAAATACGATGCCATTATCATGGATTATCATCTTCAGGAGAAAAATGGATCTAAGATCGTCAGGAAAATTTTAGCCGCAGCATCCAGTCAGGAGGAAAAAATACCCGTGATCATGCTTAGCCGATCTACGGAAGAAGACATTTTGATAGATACCCATCACGAATTTGGGACACCACATAGGCTCGTAAAACCAGTCAAAATCCCACAACTTTTCACTGTATTGGATCAAGTTTCACTTCAAAAAATTGAACACATTAATCCTGATACTGTACTAACCATTAAGGGTGACCCAAAGGTAAAAATTGATTCTCCTATAACAATCCTTATTGCCGAAGATCATTTAATCAATATGCTCCTGGTGAAGACGATGCTTGCCAAAATTAACCCTAATATTAAGGTAGTGGAAGCAAAAAATGGCGTGGGGGCTGTGGAATCCTACTTATCTGCCCGTCCGGATTTAATTTTAATGGACGTTCAAATGCCTGAAATGAATGGATACGAGGCGACGAAGAAAATTCGTAGTATGGATCAATATAGTCAAATTCCCATTATTGCTTTAACGGCGGGTACCGTAAAGGGAGAACGGGAAAGATGTCTTGAGGCAGGTATGGATGATTACTTAACAAAACCAGTGGTTAAAGAAACGCTCGAACAGGCGATTAAGACTTGGACTCGCAGGGCTGTATGTTAAACTATTTACCAAGCAAACCCAACAAATCCTTTTTAGATAAGGATTTAAGGACGGAAACATCGGTCTTTACAAGGTCATCAGCCAAGTCGCGCTTAGATTCCTGTAACTCCATTATTTTTTCTTCGATGGTACCCGGACAAATCAAGCGAACAGCGATAACGTTTTTTTTCTGTCCAATGCGGTAGCTTCGGTCAATGGCCTGATTCTCCACCGCGGGATTCCACCAAGGGTCAACCAGATATACGTAATCGGCTTGTGTCAGGTTAAGACCTGTTCCACCCGCTTTTAGACTTATCAGAAAAACCCGCACATTCTCGTTGGTCTGGAAATTTTCCACCCTAGCCTCCCTATCTTTTGTTTGGCCAGTAAGGTATTCGAATGCGATGTTCTTCCCTACCAACTCATTGCGTATCAGATCGAGCATGTTTACAAATTGTGAAAAAACAAGAATTTTGTGTTGAGGAGACTTACTTTCAATCTGTTCCATTAATACCTCTATTTTAGCAGAAGAATTGCCGTAATATAGGTCGTCGTTTAGAAGCGCCGGTGAATCGCATATTTGACGAAGCTTGGTTAAACCTTGCAAAACATGTAGGCTTTCACGAGGAATATCAACTTCTCTGGTCGTGTTTAAATAGGTATAAAATTCTAACTCATAAGCATTGTAAACCCTGCGTTGCTCCTCACCCATTTCACAATACAAAATCATTTCGGTCTTATCCGGAAGTTCGCTGGCTACCTGCTTTTTTGTCCTTCTGAGAATAAAGGGATTGATACGGCGCTGCAATTCCCTGGCCTTTTCATAATCCTGAAATCGGTCAATAGGCGTTGAAAAATAGTTGCGGAATTGAGTTTTGCTACCCAGTAAACCGGGACATGCAAAAGACAGCTGGCCATATATATCGAATGTGTTATTTTCAATGGGTGTCCCCGTTAGCGCGATTCGATTACGTGCTTGCAGCAAACGAGCAGCTTTGTATCGTTGCGAGTCTGGATTTTTGATGGCCTGGGATTCATCTAAAAATATGTAATTAAAAACAAACTTTTTAAGCATGTTAATATCAGAGAGCATCGTTCCATAAGAAGTTAGTATAACTTCATAACGATTGAAGTCATTAATCTCCTTCACTCTGCCGGCACCATATACTGTTAACATTTTTAATGACGGTGCAAACTTTGCTATTTCTGCCTCCCAGTTGAAAATTAAAGAAGTGGGGACAATGATAAGGTTTGTATTGTGCGGCTGTTTTTCCCTTTGGGATAAAATAAAAGCAATAATTTGAATTGTTTTCCCCAAGCCCATATCATCTGCCAGGCACCCGCCAAATCCAAAATCATCCAGGAAATTAAGCCAGTTTAATCCCTCCTTTTGATAGTCTCGGAGGTTAGTGTTTAAGCCCAATGGAATCGAAACCGAACCGATCGTTTCAAAATTTGCAAATCGTGATTCAAAAAAAGCAATTTCTTCTTTTACATCCTGGGTTAGTGCTTCTGCTTCATACATTTCCCTTATTTTAGTAAAGTTTGATTTCGGGGTTCGTATCACCTCCCCTACAACTTCTCCTGTTTCAAAATAGCTTGAAAATTTGTCGAGCCATTCGAGAGGAAGAATACCTGTAGACCCGTCGTCGAGTGTGACATATTTACTTCTATTTTTGACCGCCTTGTGTAAATTTTTAAGGGTAACTTTTTGTTTGCCAAAATGAACCTGAGCGGTAGTATCAAACCAATTTATACCGCTTGAAACATGGACAGTAACTTGCGCTTTATGTATATTAATATTCTTCTTAGTAATGGAATTAAAGCCTAAAATACTTATTCCTTCATCGGTCCAGGTTGAAAAAGCCTCAAGAAACCAATTTTCATTCAAAAGTTCCGTTTTAGGCAATGACATAAAGCTTTTTCCCAATTGCTCTTTAAAATCCGGATGTTGCCTGATTAAACTAGCGGTAAAGTGAACCTCCGAGTCTTCATCCCTCAAAACTGTAAATGGGTTGCCGTGGGCATCCAACGCATAAATCTGCTTTTTAGAAAAAATTGGAACTTCGGTTTGCCCATACTTCATGACAGGTGTTAGCATAACATGATTTCCAAAATCTTCCAGATAAATCAGTTTTGATGGGGCAGTATTATAGCCATTCTCTTCTCTTTGGACAGCGGTAGCGGGTTTGAGAAATGAGTACGTCAATCTGATCTTATTTTCCAATTTGTCCAAAACGTTCAGGCGAAATGCTTCAAATTTAGAGCGATGGATTACAATTTTTTGATGATACTGTTTAAAAAAAGAAATTACCCGTAAGGCATCAATATGATCGATTAGATAAAGCGTTTCCTGTAAAAAAACAAAATACTCATACTTCGTCACCACGCTCGCCAGATCCAGAGCCTTATCATTCAAAATCAGCCTTCCTGATATTTCATAAAAAACATCCTTCTCATCAACATTTATATGAATATCCATGACCGATTTGGATATTACTACAGGTACGATGGAACTTGCACTTACGTTTTCGGATATTGCAATATTATGATAGTAAAATGGATATTGTGCAGGATTTGATACCACAGCCCGCAAAGCCTCTATATCCGTTTCATTATTTTTTTCCCGATGGTAGTTGTTAAACTTGGCGATGGCTGATAAAAATCTAACACTGTCTGCATCATCGGTTTTCCATAGTAGATCCAAGGGGTTCAAAGCATGCAAAGGATTCTTTACTTTACCTTCTCTGGTTGTTGCAGAATCATAAATTGAAAGCTGGAAGTGGTCATAATACTTGTGTTGGCCAATCACTACAATCCTATTTACATTTTCTGTCACCACAGTCGATGAGACCTTGGTTACTTCAATCCCAAGTTGCTGGCCCATTTTGGCAACCGTTTCCTGGTTTACTAGAATTAGATCCTTATCCTTAGGTTTAATTTGTAACGATCGATTGGTATATTCCAAATCGAAATGTTTATCCAAATCCGCTTCCTGATCAAGGCCATAATCCTTTGCCACGATTTCCAGGCGTTCATCCCGTGTTTTTCTATCGAAAAAGGCGCGCAAATCTCTCCTGTCTTGTAAATTATACAAGACTCTGGCGGCGTGTTTACACAATTTACCATCTCCTTTGCCGCAAGAACATCGTATTTGTAGATCTATTCCAATTTGTGCAACATGCACCTCAACTACATCTGAGTAAGTCGCCGATATGATGAACAGTGCTTCATCAATTCGTATCATTTCTGGTTGAAGATCCAAATAGCCTCGAATCGCATAGTCAGGAAGTTCAGAACTATTTTTTAGAATAATTGAATTCGATAATGCAGCGATATTGTATCCCGAAAGTACAACTGCAATCGTATTTATTCTATTCTCATCGTTACCTAAACTGCTATATTGATTCTTCACTGATGCTGTACTTATTAGAATTTTGGCATTAACCGTTACAAAAGTAACACACAAGATAAGATATAGTAGCAACTCTATAGGCCAACCACCTCAGTAATCCCGCTCGGTTGCATTGTTGGGAAAAAAGACACTTAAACACTATCTAATGTGCAAAAGAAAATCTTTTACTATATAAAATAAAGCTATCTTGAGGGGAGTAATCCTTGTTACATATAATTTTTTAAAATATGGAGATTGGAATAGCAGCCGACCACGGCGGATATGATTTAAAGGTATTATTAAGAGATTTTTTAATAGCCCAAGGACACCACATACATGATTTTGGTGCATATGAGCACAATGCAGCAGATGATTATCCTGATTTTGTCATTCCTTTGGCAAAGGCAGTTGCAAGCGGTGAGGTAGAACGCGGTATAGCAGTTTGTGGAAGTGGTGTTGGAGCGTCGGTAGCCGCCAATAAAATCAAAGGTGTGCGGGCCGCTCTTATCAACGATCATTTTTCTGCGCATCAAGGCGTAGAAGATGACGATCTCAATATTTTATGTTTGGGAGGAAGAGTAACGGGTGTTAATGCCGCACAGGATTTGGTGAATGCATTTATTAAAGCACGGTTCACACAAGAAGAACGCCACCTCAGGCGCTTAAAAAAGGTAAAACTGTTGGAGGAGGTTTGATCTAATGCTACATCATTTAATTGGTATATCCCTCCACTAAGAGCTAAGGGGGGATATACCAAATTCTTTATGCTCGATCCCAAAATGCAGGAGGCTCTATACCCAAGGCACGTAAATAAACGTATGCTTGTCCCCGGTGATGCACTTCATTATCAATAAAATAAAATAGAGAGTAAATGACCTTATTGGCATAAACCCCAAAAGCAGCGTCTGATTCTTGAAAACGTTCAGGTCTAATTTGGGGCCATACAGCATTCATTTGTTCTGTGGAGCGATCCCACATGGCCAATACTTCTGCTTTCGTAGAGGGCGCCTTGGCACTAAAATCCACTGCCAGTTGATCCTCCGTTTGCCAATTGCCTGTGACCAACCCTTGCGCACCAGGTGCAGCCATTACAATCAGTTCCATCATTAGTTCAGAACAAGGCCTCATTCCACCGATCGAGAAGGTGTAAAAATGCTCTTCAGGAAAAAGCTCTATTAATTTCCGGGTTAGTCGGCGGTGCCCCTGCCAATGATCCATTAGTTCTGTGGCAGATACGATGTTTGCCACGTTTTCCTCCGTTGTCATCATTTCGTTTTTCATTGCTATACATTTAAGGTTATTACTATTTAAATGCAAATAAAAATGGGTGATGTGACAACCCTATGTCAGCAATAATCGACCAACCCTAAATTATTTTAAAAGCCTCATTCAATGTGAACTGTGACCAATACACGTCTATATAGTCAAATAGAAGTCAGTTCTAGAACTGATAATTATTGTACGCCAATATTAACATTATGATATAATTAACAAGCTTTGTTTGTCAACTATGAATTTTTACTACATTTGTTATCAGTTTCGTTCTATAAAACTATTTTCTTAATTACTAATTTACTCAGTTTGCAGTAATATCACACTGATAATTAATTGGTTAATTAAGAAAAGAATACCCTAAAACTTCCCCTCCCTTCATAAATAAGTTTTCCGACTTCGGTACGAGCTCGGTAAGATTTTTTTGTATCATCTAAATTATTTCTAATATTTTTTTCATCAATTAT
>CALGRQ010000285.1 GCA_937880795.1 uncultured Dyadobacter sp.
TAGTAAGACGGCACCTTACATGCACAATGGAGTTTTTCAGAGCATGCAGCAACTCATAGATTTTTATGACGGAGGCGGTGGCGCAGGTCATGGGCTTTTTGTTCCCAATCAAACTTTAGCTGCCGATTCATTAAAACTTTCTGATAAAGAAAAAAGTGACCTCATCAGCTTCCTGTCGTCCTTAACGGAAAAAGTTATCTTTGAAGATGCTCCGGAAGTTTTACCATCTTCATCCAACAAATCGCTTATCGGCAGAAAAGTAGGAGGAGAATATTAAGTGAAGAAGAACTTTACCATACTCGCTTTATTACTTGCTTGTGCCGCCTTGCAACAATGCGTGACGGAAAAACCTACATTGTACGATATTCCCACGCATGTAACACCCATGAACAGGCAGATATTGCTCGACAAATTGGAAAAAGGCAAAATCCTTTACAAGGTTCATTGCAGCAGTTGCCATGGCATTTATACCAAAGGAGTAGAAGGTATTCCTAATTTCACCAAAATTCAAATTGACAACTACCACATGACTGCATTAATTGGTATGGACCCCATAAATCATGCAGTGGCTAAAAAGATGAGTACCGAGCAGGTGGATCAGGTAATATCTTTTTTACGTTTTCGAACCGTTACTAAATAATACCGGCTTAGTCTAAACTCTGGTTGGAAGCTGCGGCCTGTTTCAGCAAACGATCAAACTGATCCGGAGAAAGATCATTATAGAAGAAATAGATCGGATCGATTTTGTTGTTGTTTTTATGCACTTCATAATGGCAATGCGGACCGGTTGATTTACCCGTACTTCCTACATAACCAATCACCTCTCCTCTTTTTACCGCCTGGCCCTGGCGTGCTTTGGTTTTGGCCATATGGCCATACAGGGTTTCATATCCATATCCATGTTTTATTACCACATGGTTGCCATTCCTGAAACTTTAACGGTTCCATCTGCAGTTGCATAAATAGGGGTTCCCTGCGGAGCAGTAAAATCAATACCCGCATGCATTTTGGTGGTTTTATAAATCGGATCGATCCGGTAACCATACCCTGATGCTATCCGGGTGAGATCCTGATTGCTTACAGGCTGGATGGCCGGAGTATGGGCCAGCAATTTTTCTTTATTTTTTACCAGACCATCAATCTCAGCATAGGAACTAGTTTGCACTTTTATTCGGTTGGTCAGCGATTCCAGAGAAGTTACAATTGAATTATACAGTTCATTGTTGGCCATTCCTTCAATAGCAGCAATTTCTTTAAGTACTTCCATTTCCTTTGCCCTTGCACTATCAGGGATAGGGTCTGCTTCAAAAATGGAGCGGTACACATTATTGTCGCGCTTTTCAAGTTCCCGCATTTGTTGTTCCAAACTACTAAGCTGATCCCGGATATCCGAATACCGATCCTGTAAACGGGCATGCTGATCCTTGAGGATTTTTTCTTTGGGACTGTCTATAAATTGGAAAGCTATGTATGAGATAATACCTGCAGACACCAGAGCGGCAGCCACAAAGCCAAATGCACGCAAAATACGCACCCGCAAGGGCACTTCCAGCTTCTCATAGCGGAGGGTATGCGTATTGTAATAATATTTGACTTTTTTCATCAGGATTTATTTTCCTACGTCATTGCCGGAGTACAAATGCCGTTCTATTGGATTACCTTTGTCGCCACCCCAACAAGGGATTTCAACAAATATAGGCTGTCTGCCAGCAAAAATCAACCCTAATTTATCCGGTTAACTATTGCCACCGCAGGCCAAAGTAAATAGTAAAAAGATGACATCCAGTCAAATTAGACAGGCATACTTAGATTTCTTCCGTTCAAAAGGTCACGATATCGTGCCTTCTGCTCCTATTGTGGTTAAGAATGATCCGACGCTCATGTTCACCAATGCAGGCATGAATCAATTCAAGGATTATTTCCTCGGCAACCGCAAACCTGCACATCCACGCGTGGCAGATACCCAGAAATGCCTTAGGGTAAGTGGTAAACACAACGATCTGGAAGAGGTGGGTGTGGATACCTACCACCATACCATGTTTGAAATGCTTGGCAACTGGAGCTTTGGCGATTATTTTAAAACAGAAGCCATTGCCTGGAGCTGGGAATTACTAACCAAAGTGTACGGCATACCCGTAGACAAAATATATGTTACCGTTTTTGAAGGTGACGAAAAAGAAGGTTTGCCCCGCGATGAAGAAGCTGCCAATGAATGGAAAAAATGGATTGCTGAAGACCGCATCTTACTGGGAAACAAAAAAGACAACTTTTGGGAAATGGGCGACACCGGCCCCTGTGGACCCTGTACTGAAATTCATGTTGACTGCCGCTCAGAAGAAGAAAGAAAACAAGTAGACGGAAAAACACTTGTAAACAACGACCACCCTCAGGTGATTGAAATCTGGAACAACGTATTTATTCAATTCAATCGTCAGAAAGACGGTAACCTCATTTCGCTACCCGCAAAACATGTTGATACCGGAATGGGGTTTGAAAGACTGGTGCGTGTGTTGCAAAACAAACAATCCAACTACGATACCGATGTATTTACCAATACGATTGCCAAAGTAGAAGAAATAACCGGTTTCAAATACGATTATAGCGATAGCAAAGAAGCCATTGCCTTCAGGGTATTGGCAGATCATATCAGAGCTATCAGCTTTACCATTGCTGATGGACAATTACCTTCCAACACAGGGGCGGGATATGTAATCCGCCGGATACTGCGTCGTGCTGTTCGATATTACTATTCTTACTTAAACTATCGCCAGCCTTTAATGCACCAATTGGTGCCTGTAATTGCAAAGCAGTTTGAACATGTATTTCCTGAACTCATCAGTCAGGAAGTTTTTGTAACCCGCGTTATCCGCGAAGAAGAAGAAACCTTCCTGCGTACTCTGGAAAAAGGGTTGAAACGCATTGATGATATAACCCGGGCAGCAAAAACTTCCGGCATCATCAAAGGCGAAGATGCATTTGAACTATATGATACCTATGGTTTCCCTATCGATCTTACACGCCTGATTGCGTCTGAACAATCGCTGATGGTAGACGAACCCGGCTTCCTGCAACAAATGCGGTTGCAAAAAGAACGCTCACGTGCAGCCACTGCTATCGATACCGAAGATTGGATAGAATTGAATAAAGCTGATAAAATTCAGTTTGTAGGCTACAACGACTTAACGGTAGAAACACAAGTAGTAAAATACCGAAAAGTAAAAGCTAAAGGAAAAGAACAATTTCAAATAGTGTTGGAAACAACACCTTTTTATGCCGAAAGCGGTGGACAGGCAGGCGATACCGGTACTTTGGATTTCGGGGGTCAGAAAATTGATGTTACAGATACCAAAAAAGAAAATGACCTTATCATTCATTTCACCAGCGAACTACCTGCTGAAATCAATCAACCTGTAACGGCACAGGTAAATTGGGAAAACCGTTTAAAAACTACATATAATCACACTGCTACGCATCTGATGCATGCGGCACTTAAAAAAGTATTGGGTGAGCATGTTGCACAAAAAGGCAGCATGGTGAGTGCTGAAATTTTGCGTTTCGACTTTTCGCATTTCTCAAAAGTTAGCGATGAGGAATTGCGCCAGGTGGAAAGAATAGTAAATGACAAAATCAGAGCTAATATTCCGGTAGTCATTCGCGAAATGCCTAAAGAAGAAGCACTGAACCTGGGAGCTACCGCCTTATTTGGTGAAAAATATGGCGATACCGTTCGGGTGGTAATTATAGATCCTGAATACTCTATCGAACTATGTGGAGGTACTCACGTAGGCTCCACAGGTATGATCGGACTGTTTAACATCACCAGCGAAGCTGCTGTTGCAGCAGGCGTGCGCCGTGTGGAAGCCCTTACCGGACCGGCAGCTATTATATATGTAACGGAAAAACTCAGCCAATTCAAACATCTTACTGAATTGCTGAAAGCAAAAGAACCTCTGAAGGCAATTGAGAAACTTATAGAAGATAAATCTCAACTGGAAAAGAAAGTAGAAAGCCTGCGTGCCCGCCAATTGGTAGGAATCAGAAACGAACTTTTGCAGAAAGACGAAATTATCAACGGTATTACATTTATTGGAGATATTATTGAAGTAGATGATGCCGACTCGCTACGAAAATTAGGCAACGACCTGCGCAATAACCTCAACAATTATGTGGCCGTGCTGGCAGCTAATATTGGAGGAAAACCATTTATTGCTATCAGTTTATCCGAAACGGTAAATAAAGCCCGTCAACTGGATGCAGCAAAAATTATAAAAGAAAAAGTGGCTCCGCTTATTAAAGGTGGTGGTGGTGGACAGCCTATATTGGCAACAGCCGGAGGCCAGGATGCCTCTAAATTGCAGGAAGTGATTGAGGCTGTAAAAGAATTACTGAAAGCTTAACGTGAATTTCGGGAGTTGCGGGGATGCTTATCATATTGCCGCGACTCCCTATACACCATCAAGGCGTAGGCTATCACGAATGCGCAAAAGCCAATACAACAATAAGCTAGAATTTTCAGCATATGGAGCAGTCGGTTCGGTTATTTAACGATGTCAAAAATGCTGATTAATTTGCAAAATCACGCATAATCAGACACCGAAAACTACTTAGGAAATATACGACGTAGTGAACGCTGTCAATTAACGTTTTAGATAATAGAACGTACTAACAATTTTCCTGCTCTGATGGTAGCATAATTCGCCCGAAACAAGGATTTATTAGTGATTTTTAGTTTCTAAAATCACTTTACCTATTACAATTCAATCTCTTATACCTTTAGATAAGGTTAAGCACACTTTAACATTTCCGAAATACTTCGTATAACCAGATTTCCCCTTATCTTTGATCTACGAAACTTAACGTAGTATTCAAAATAGTCTTTTATGAAACAAGTCATGAAAACAATTTCTCTCGCAGCTCTTGCATTTAGTTTTTTAATGCCTGCAGTTGCTATAGCTCAGGACCCGAACCCGGTTAAAACAAAGTCAAAAGACGTTGATCAAATTACCATCACCAGAAAAGGTGAAAACAAAGACAAACTGGTGGTTGAAATTAACGGTGATAAAATTCTGGTGAACGGAAAAGAGTACAGCAAAGGAGATAGCAATGTGGTGATATCAAGAAACCGTGTGAAGGATATGTATTCGCTTAATTTCAACAAAAGACATGCACCTGTTGCACGAGGTTTTGATG
>CALGRQ010000286.1 GCA_937880795.1 uncultured Dyadobacter sp.
ATGGCGTTACCCATACCAGGAATCATTCCGATGAGGTCTTTTACGTTACCCATCTTTTTGATTTGCTGCAATTGCCCCAGGAAGTCGTCAAAGTCAAATTTGTTTTGACGCATTTTGGCATTGATACGCTTGGCTTCGTCTTCATCGAAAGCTTGTTGCGCGCGCTCCACCAACGATATAACGTCACCCATCCCAAGGATACGGCTCGCCATGCGATCTGGATAGAAGGAATCCAACGCTTCCATTTTCTCACCCGTACTGATGTACTTGATCGGCTTGTCAACAATTTGACGAATGGAAAGAGCAGCTCCACCTCGGGCATCACCGTCCAACTTGGTAAGTACAACACCGTCAAAATTCAAACGTTCGTTGAAAGTTTTGGCTGTATTTACTGCATCCTGACCGGTCATCGAATCCACTACAAAAAGGATTTCCGAAGGTTTAATAGCCGACTTTATATCCGAAACCTCTTGCATCATTGCTTCGTCAACGGCCAAACGTCCGGCTGTATCGACAATCACAATTTTCTTGCCAATTTTTCTGGCGTGGGATATCGCATTTTGAGCAATGCTAACCGGATTTTTATTTTCTGGTTCAGAATATACTTCAACACCTACCTGTTCACCTAAAACTTTAAGCTGCTCAATCGCGGCCGGACGGTAAACGTCGCAAGCGGTTAGTAAAACTTGTCTACCCTGCTTTTTAAGTAATGCAGCAAGTTTTCCGGTAAAAGTTGTTTTCCCAGACCCTTGCAAACCTGCAATCAGGATTACAGCAGGATCACCTTTGATGTTGATGCTTTGTGCTTCACCACCCATCAGTTCCGTTAGTTCTTCCTGAACAATTTTAACGAACATCTGTCCGGGCTCAACGGATATTAATATTTTGCGATCGAGGGCTTTATCTCTGATCCGATCGGTAATTTCTTTCGCTACTTTAAAGTTAACGTCCGCGTCAACCAACGCTTTCCGAACTTCCTTTGTGGTAGCTGCAACGTTTATATCCGATATTCTATCCTTTCCTTTTAGCGTGCGGAAGGCATTGTTAAGCTTATCCTGTAAGTTTTCAAACATGGAATGGTATGTATGATTCTGATCCTTAATTGAAATAATTCACAAAGGTATAAATAAAAAAGGAGTACAGGAATGAAGATCCCTATACTCCCATAATTATCCGATTTGTTAGGTAGTTTTCTTTATTGTTTCAAGGCTACACTGACTTCTGCTGGTTTTGGAGCTTGTATGCCGTCTTGCGCAAATTGACGGCTTATGCCCTCATGCACATTGTAATAGGTATCCCAGTAGTTGGCGCTTGGTGTCCAAACCCGTACATCAAAAAATATTGCATTTTCTGTGAGCTTTGTAACCAAAATATCCTTAGTGCTGATGGACAAGCATTGACAACCTTCTGAATCGAGCTTCGAATTTTATCAGCACCGTTTTGGCTCCCCGCTGCAAATACCATATCCACTCTAATTTTCCCTTTACCTGAAATATTGGTAATGGGTGAGGTAGATAGTGAGCCATTGGGAAGGATAATGGTTTTGTTGTCAGGAGTTACCAGTACGGTATTAAATATTTGAACACCCTCCACAACTCCGGTAAACCCTTGTGCGCTAATAAGATCACCAACCCGGTAAGGCTTGAAAATCAGAATGAGAACACCACCGGCAAAATTGGCCAGGCTACCCTGAAGTGCTAGACCAACTGCCAAACCGGCTGCTCCCAATACTGCTACGAACGAAGAAGTCTCAATACCAATAATGCCCGCAATACTTAAAAGGAGCATTACATTCAGCAACACATTGATGAGGGAGTTTAGAAATGGCTGAACGTCTTTGTCAACATTCCGTTTCTCCATCCCGCGATGAATCAGAGAAGTGATTTTTCCGATAATGATTCGGCCTATTATCAGGGCAATAATAGCCAGTAAAATTTTCCCGCCGTATTGCGTTACAGCGGATACAATTTGTGCCTTAATTAGTTCGAAATTTAGGTTCTCTGGATTCATAAACGAAGATTTTAATGGTTGAGACTATTTTTTCGTTAATTCGTCACCAGTATACGTAAAATCCTATAAAAAGTCTAATAAGGTATATTAAGTTATTTGATTGGAGCAAAAAAAAGGATGAACCTTTGCACAGGGCAATCGATTCATCCTTAATTTGTTTGATTGTTTCTATTTACGAAACTTTGCTGCTATCCAGCGAAACATCTTTTTCTCTTTTTCCCAGAAAAATGAAAATTGACCTAACAGAAATCCGTAAACGAGCAATAGACTTTGATAGGTAGGGAAAATAAATAATATATAGGTAATTGTTTTCAACCACATGGGTGTGGCGTCATCATACCCTAGTAATTGGAAAAGACCTTTTCTAAGCCAAACAACAGAGGAACCGGAAAGGCTGAATACCGCTAAAACCAACAAAACTTGTCGGGTTGTATCCAATCCCCATTTTTCCTGCATTTTACCTAACCATGGCTGTGCGCTTTTTTCTCCGTCTTGCATATTTTGTATTATCGGAACCTTAATTTTTTTACAAAGTAACAACCTGTATCTCAATTTTCCTTGATTTTAATCAATGTTTAATCCTGATTATGGTCAGAAGAATTGAGCAGTATACCTTCTATAAATCCTCAAATGATGCAATACTACTCTTTCAGCAGTAATTCAATATCCTTTAAAAGTTCGGCTGTGCCCTTATCCGTTGTGCCGTCGTACATACCCCGAATGTGTTTATTTTGATCGATCAGGATGAAATGCCCACTATGTATATAACCGCCGGCTTCAGAGGAGTCTTCCTTGGCACTCACGAGGTAGTGCTTTTGAGCGAGGTTATAAATTTCCTCCCGATTGCCCGTTACAAATTGCCACTTATCAGCTTTCACACCCAACCCGTTTGCATATTCCTTTAAAACAGATACGGAATCATGTTCGGGGTCAATCGTGTGCGATAGCAAGGCAACTCCCGGGTTATTTTTAAAAGTGTTATATACTTTTAACAGGTTTTTTGTCATGGGTGGACAAATGGTTGGGCAGGTTGTAAAGAAGAAGTCGGCTACATAAACTTTACCGTTAAAATCTTTGGCCGTAATAGTTTGTCCTTCCTGATTGGTAAAAGAAAAGTCAGGAATGGTAGGATATATCGTTTCCTCAACCTTTTCGCCATTTACTTCCTTCGTTACTACTTCTGGCTCTCCGAGATACGGTAGTTTTTGCTGCTGACAACTCCACAATAGTGAAATAAGGATCAGCACAATAAGTCGGTTGATCATGGCTGATGTGCTTTTTGTATAAACAATTCAGCATCGCCAATGCTTTTGACCATATTATCCCGCACACTCATTATTTTCTGTTTTTGATCTGCTATATATTGACTCGCAGCCTCTTCACTTAATTTTTTTAAAGTATCGCCTTTGTATTGGTGCATCCAGTTCATCATTCCTTTATCGGCGGCATCTAATTGAGATAGCAAATCATTGGCTTGTTTGCGTCGGGCAATGTGGGGCTCGGAGCTTTTCAGAGCGATAAGGCTGTCAGCCGTTTTTACTTCGCTCTTTATTTGCATTTTTAGCGCCATAATTTTTTCCATTTGTGGCATAATACTGTCGTGTATAGCAAGCACTTCGCCTACTGGGTCATTGGCTGGTTGTTCGGTTGCGTGGCCCTCATGCTGCGCGCTGCTTTCCTGCTTGTTTTGATTGCAAGCTATGGTCGAGAAGGTTATTAGGGCGATGAATAATTTAGTTTTCATGTTATAGATATTTATGTATGATTGTTAATTGTAGGATTCAGCAGATATCCATCCGCGTGAGTTAGAATAAAAAGCCGAGTTGCACGAGAAACCGTTCTTTTGTTACAACATGTCCGGATGCGCTTTTTTGAGCAATAGGTTTCTGCGCATTTACACCCAGTGTCCAGTTCTTGCTAAAAAGTGTTACACCGGCTGTACCATTCAGTAGTTTTCCTCCTGTAAGGTCCAGCACTTCCCCATGCTGGGTGCCGTGAGCTGCATTTTCGGCATATATACCTACACTCGGTGTTAATGAAATTGCCCCTATGGTAAAAGATCGATAAAGATCCATCGTCCCAAACCATTGATTTCCGAATTTGTAATCTTGTGAGTTAGTTGTGTTGAATTTTCTTGAGACATTCGTCGCCAATCCCCAATCACCTTTATTGATGGTGTAAAAAGCATTGAGAATGAAGTCGACACTTCCGGTTCCTAGCTGAAAATTGGCATTGGCTACATGTAAAGGGTTATTTTCATCAAATTTGAATTTGCCGATGGGAAGTTTAATCCCACCACCCACCAATAGGGTATGGGTAAAGGCACCTGAGTTTTCCTTATCCATGAGCGTGTTCAGGACATTGTAGTTTGCCAGAACAGTTGCATCACCAAAACCATTCTGTTTTTTTACTTCGGCGGTTGTTACTTGCTGGTCGATACGATAAGGTAAAAAGGCCATCACCTGTACCCTCTTAATCGGGAAGAAACGGGCATATAGTTCGGCTATATTGAAGTTTTCTTCAGTACGTAATACCTGACTATTGGGGTGCGTAACAAAGTTAAGTCTTTGATATCTTACTCCGATGAGTGATTTGTTGGATTGGGGGAGTAAGCCGTAATAAGAGCCACTGTTGGCGCAGCCACAAATATCACATGCATTGCTTGTGAGCGTAGTTGTGAGTAGGATAAATAATAAAATATATCTCAGTTTCATGATTTCGTTATTAAGAAATTTTAATTGGCGTTTCCTATACCCGGATCGGCGAGCTTGGGATTGGAAATAAATTGGTCGTCTGATAGGGTTTTGAGGAATGCGATAATGGATTGTTTCTCCGCATTGGTCAATGTAATTCCCGGCTTGCTATTGGGGCGAATGAATACCGGGTCCAAAGTTTCCATTTGCTGTACGCTATCGGTATAATGGTCGAGCACTTCTTCTAAGGTATAGTACCTGCCATCGTGCATATAAGGAGCAGTATAACCCACGTTGCGGAGGGACGGAACCTTAAATTTATATTTGTCTATAACCAGAGAGGTTACCCCAAATCGCCCTTGGTCGTCATTCCGCATGGGCATCAGTCCATTGTTTCTAAAACTATAATCAGTAAAAAGCTCACCCTGGTGGCATGAACTGCAATTTTTCTGAAATAATAGCAGTCCTTCTTTCTCCTGCGTATTGAGTGCATTGGCATCCCCCGATTTAAAATAATCGTATTTTGAATTTGCAGAAACCATCGTGAGCATGAACTGAGACAGTGCTTTCATCATACGTTCGGCATTGATTTCGTTCGTGCCAAAAGCTTCCTGAAACATTTTGGGGTAGTCAATGGGTACTTTGGAGTTGGTATTGGGTGTTTTGCGTAACTTTTCTAATACGTCCGATACTTTGATATCCATTTCAACCGGATTCTCAATGGGCACGAATGGAAGCATATCAAGGTCATGCACGCCGCCATCCCAAAAGAAGGATGTATTCCAGGCCAGGTTTTGTGTGGAAGGCGAGTTACGAACCCCAAGCTTGTCGTCTACACCATGGCTCAAATCGTGGCCATGGTGTGTAAAAGCCGCTTGTGGTTGATGGCATGTGCCACATCCCACATTATTGGTACGTGAAAGTATTCCGTCATAAAAAAGATGTCGCCCCAGTTCAATCCCTTCTTCCGTAAGTGGATTCCTCGACAGGTTATACACAGGATCGGGGAAATGAGCCGGTTTTTTCCAGGTAACCGGGGTAGGACCGGTTTTAATTGGCGTCGGATCCGGCTCCTTGTTGTCTCCACCACAAGACCATAGGCACAGCAGAAGTATTGCTGCTGTTAGCCATGGCATTGGTTTCTTTTTTATGGGGCTAATCTTCATTTGATTAATGAATATGGTCAACTGTGAACATATGGGCATAATTGTTCGCTACCTTTTGCGACTGCTCCTGTTGCTTAATGCTCAAATTTGTTCCCGGCCCGTTAAACACTTTTAGAAGATCTACTATCAGGTGAACCTCTGGGGATTTCTGACCGGTAACGGATGCAGTCAAGTCGCCCAAAGGTAATTTTACGATTCTGGTATTATTAACGGTGCGTTCGTTATAGCCGCCATAAAGGCCAATGTGGTAATAAAATTTGTTGTTTACAGGATTACCGACAGGCGAAGTTCCTTCCAGTTTCATATGTATATAGCCGGAGTTCCATTGCCAATACATCCCATCCATTCCACCTGTTTGATCCAGTACGCCTTTTAACTTTTCAATGGGTGCGGTGTTGCGCAGACTGTCTACACCAACCATAAATTCGATGGTTTTATAATCACCAATAGGGACATTATTGAGTAGGGCAATCTGACTGGCTTTGATATCTTCCCTGATCAGAAAGTAACTGGAATCCTGTGGAACCGTATATGAACTGCCATCGGCTCGGGTTAATTTAATGTTGGAGATGTAGTAATCGAATTTTGAAACGGTAAAATCTTCGTTTTGGGCATTTTGATACGTTACACTGTTCAGCACCAGATTTTTCGTTCCGACGTAGTTATCAAATTCGATTTTAAATTTCCCTGTGGCGACATTCTCAACCTCAGCGGGGTCTGAACATGCGTTTAAAACCAGGATAGATAGCAGTGTGAAAAGTAACAGTTTGTACTTTGGAAATAAAGTATTCATAATATTAAATATATAGAATAGAGGATTCGACTAGTCTGTAAATAAGCTAGCAAATCATCTTGAAAACAATGATTAAAATAACATCTGAAAAGATGGAAAAAGGGAGAATCGCGTCTTAAACGAGGGGTGGATGAAAAATGTCATCCGCTGCGGGGAGCAGGCGCGCAGGCGTTATATAGTTAAAAACCATCTTCACCGAGAGATTCTCAATGGTAGCCTCTTGAAATAAAGAATGGGTGTTATTTACATTCATGACCTGGTAAATCAGGTTGGCCATATATTGCTTCTCGGCCTGCCGTTCTTCTTGCTTACGACTTTCAGCGATACGCTTCGCCAGATAGCATTTACCATTACAGTTCAGCTGAGGCCGGTTACGATTCTCGCAAAGGTTGGCAACAATATAGTCGCGGCGGATTTCGAAGTCAAGATATAACAACGGGATCACCCATGCTTTTACAAGCATCAGGCCAAGCAGGCTTAGGGCTATACATTGTTTTACCGAGGCTTTCACGTTAGTTAAACGAATAAATAAAGGTTTTCATTATTCTGCCGCAAAGGTATAAATGGAATGAATAACTTCGACCCGGTTTCCAAATTTAATCCTTCCAGTCCTTTAACTCATGGCCCTTTTTAAAAATGCCCCCATATAACTTCCGGCCAGGGTTGGGAAAATGGAAAGATATGTTGTGAAATCGGCAACGTCGGCTTGCTTAGCAACCAGCATACCCGTTTGTTTAATGATCAGATATATGACAAGAATGCTCACGGCCTGAACCAGGGCTAATATCCAACCTTTTTGGGGAGCAAGCCAGCCCAATCCCAAACTGAGCAGAATGTTGACTAGAAATGGTAGGTGAATGGTTTCACTCATAAAGCCCGTGGTGATGATGGCAGCACCACTGATGATGGCAAGTGGTATAAGGCGGTTGGTATTTGTTGACGCAGAAGTGTTCATTTGAACGGATTTTTACCGGATAATTTGGTAAGACAAATATAACAAGAAATGACCGTTGGGAAGTTTTTAAGATCGCATCACCATGTTTTTCTTGACACCATGTTTATTTGATAAAATTGAGCTAGGAACGTTGTATTGCCTGTTTTCAGGAATAATCGTACTTATTGTTGAGAAAGGTCTGAAAATTCAGGCCATTTGTTTTTAGAAACGATTTTCAAATTTTTACAGGTCCGGATGCTATTCTGTCTTTGCGATACGGCTGAGCTACAATTTATTGAAGTAATGTTTAGATTGTCGGATTTGTACGGTGGAATAAAGCCGTTGGATTATGTGCGTAGAGTAAATTTCCTATATTTGCCCTTTAAACAATAACGGTCAGTTTAAGCCGTTTATGTTCAAAGTTGTTTTAGAACCGGGTTACCCCTTTTTTAGTAAGCTTAACCATTCACTTTCACATTTATATGATGCTTCTACAAGCACTTACTGACTCTACTGTGGCAGCCCCCGTTGCTGACCAGGGCTTATCTCTTATTGACCTGCTTGGAAAAGGAGGTATAGTGATGTTCCCACTTGGGTTACTTTTTGTAGCCACGCTATTCATTATCATCGAAAGATTTATGGGAATTGGGTCCAATGGTAAAATTGACAACCAGTTTGTGGACAATGTAAAAGATTTTATTCAACAAGGTAATCTTAAATCGGCTGAGTCGTCTTGCCGTAACCAACGCAATGCAGCAGGCCGTATTTTCGACCGTGCAATTGGAAGAATAGGATACCCGATCAAGGACATTGAAACTTCTATTGAAACGGCTAGCCAAATCGAAATTCAGAGAATGGAAGGGAATTTGGGATATCTTGGGGTAATTGCAGGTATTGCACCCATGCTTGGTTTCGTGGGTACGATTTCCGGTATCATCCGTATTTTCTATGACATTTCGTTGAGTAATGATTTTAACATCAGCACGATTGCCAGTGGTATGTACGAAAAAATGATCACGTCCGGAACAGGGCTGATCATCGGTTTGATTGCATATGCAGGATATCACTTGCTGAACATGAAAATTGACCGGTTTGCTTTGAGATTACAAATGGCAGCATCTGACTTCCTGGATGTTTTACAGAAGCCTGTATCATCTAAGTAATTCTTATGCGGCGCGTTAAGCGCACTCATTCAATCATTCTCTCATTGAAAATTATATATGAAGATACGTCGAAAGAGCCGGTTTGCCCCTGAGGTGTTTACAAGCTCACTCAGCGATATTATGTTTTTCCTGATGCTGTTCTTTTTGATCATTTCAACGATGTCAAATCCGAATGTGATCAAACTGATGCTGCCTAAGGCATCGGCTACGCAGCAGATGTATAAAAAACAGATTACTTTGTCTATAGATGATAAAAAGGTTTATTACATAGACAAAGAACCTATTCCATTTGAAAGACTGGAAACAGAATTACAAACCATTTTTACAGGTGTTGAAGACCGTACCATTGTACTTCGTGTAGATAAAAATCTGGCGGTACAGGATCTGGTGGATGTGCTGGAACTTGGTGCCAAGCAGGATATCAAAATGGTAATGGCTACCGCGAAATAGGCCACCTCCTGGTCTGAACGCTTGTAAGTGGTCAGAACGGAGAAGGTAAAATAAGAAAAGATATAGTCCGGAAACCCATTCCATTCTATACGAAAAATAACAAAAGGCACTTTGTGGATATAGATTCCATAAAGCGCCTTTTCTCTTGAAATAATAACGGTTATTATTCGGCAGACTGATAAATTCTTTCAATCACTTCCTGCAAAACGGCCCCTTCTTCGGCATTGCAAATATTACTTTTCTTTCCTGCACACAAGTCAAGAAAGGCAGCGGTGTTTTTTAGCTGTGGATTAGGTTCCGATAGAAATGGAAAGGATATATCGGCCAGCTCTCCGGCAATTTCTGTATGGATGGATAAAGGGTATAAAATGGCTCCGCCCTTGTCCCCGAAAACCTCCAGATTGATAGTCTCGGCGTCTTTAGTATTTAGTGCGAAAGAGGAGGAGAGGGATATACTAATATTGCCTGGAAAAGACAGATGTGCAAAACTGGCATCTTCCACTTCAAATTTGGCAGGATCCCATACGCCTTTTAGGCCCTTTCCACCTGTTTTTCCAATAAAATCAATTCCAGATATACATGAAAGTAAGTTGAATTGATAACCGATATGTTGTTGTAAAAGTTGCATATTTATCAATAAATTTTCTGGTAAAGTTGTAATAATCCATTCATTTTGTATT
>CALGRQ010000287.1 GCA_937880795.1 uncultured Dyadobacter sp.
TGATCCCCAGCATAAAAGACAGCCAGGGATCATTTTTAATGATATCCGATACTCCCGAAGGCATCCGATATTTTCAGGGTTTAGGAATAGTAAGGTCTTGGATTAATATCCTGTATTCTGTTGCAAGGTTGGATTCACCTGAATTTCTCTAAATGGTATAGGGAATAACAAGTGCTTCTCAGTAACCGTATACGAAGCAGGGGTGATATAGAAATATGCAGGGTTTGCTTTCAACGTGGCACCGTAGGCGTTCATCACGGGAATGGCATTTCCTGTTCTAACCAAATCCAGCCAGCGTTTGTTTTCAAAAGCTAGTTCCACGCGGCGTTCCTGTAAAATAGCAGCCCGTAGCGCCGATTGATCCTTCGCATTGGTGTTGGCAAGCCCTGCTCTGGTACGTACCTGATTCAAATAGTTTTGCGCATCAGCTGTTTTTCCAAGTTCGTTAGCCACTTCTGCACGCATCAACAGCGTTTCTGAAAAACGGTAAATTGGAAGATTTACGTTAGACTGATTGAATATAGAATGTGGGTACTGGTACTTTTTAATGTATGGCAAGTTTACATAACTCGTATCCGACACCGTAGATTTACCCGTATAGAACCCAATGGAAGATGCAAAACGCTTGTCTTTAGTTTTGTCTTCATAGGAGGCAATCAGATCTTCAGTGGGGATATTCCATCCTGATAGTGAAGCTGACTGGTCTCCAACAGGACCCTGCGTCAATTTAGCGTAGTCGGGTGTCAAAGGAATAAATGCATAGGGGAAAGAGCTGGCCAGTCCCAACGAGGTTCCTTGTAGATATTGTACTTCAAAAACAGATTCTGCATTGTTTTTGTTAGAAGGGTTAAACGCCATCGCATAATCAGGCAATAGGCTATAACCTGTCACCTTTGCGAGCGAAGTTTCTGCTTCATTCCAGTTCTTTAAGGTCATTTGCACATCGGCAAGTAACATCCAGGCTGCACCGGAAGTTGCTCTACCCGCTTCCTGTGTTGCTTTGTCGGGAAGTAATCCTGTTGCCTCAGTGATATCCTTGATAATTTGGGTATATACCTCTTCTTTGCTGGATCTTTGCAAATTAGCAGAGGCCAGGTCATTGGCAGGAGTTAATGAAAGAGGTACACCTCCAAAATAACGTACAAGGTCAAAATAGCCCAGTGCACGCAGGAAAAGCGCTTGTCCTTTAAAGTTGCTGCTCTTTGCAGGATCAAGTGTTGCTCCTTCAATGGATTGAAGAATTTTATTGGCACGGGCAATCATATCAAAATTGATATAGTAGCGGTCGGCTGTAACGGTATTTTCAGCTCCATTGATAAACAAATCAATTTCCTCAGGCATTGGAGAGCGAAAATCGTTGTTGTAGAAGAAATGTGAATTATCAGAACGCATTTCACCCATTGCCCAACTCGACTGGCTATTATATAGGGCTTGTAATGGGGCATAGGCACCGTTTACAGCCTGTAGGAAATCAGTTTCCGACTGAAAGAAATTAGATGGAACTACCGCGTTTTGAGGATTTATTTCCAGGAAATCACTGCATGATCCCATGGAAGCGGCTAATATGGCTATTAATATGGTCTTAAACTTCATGACCTTATTTCGATTTAAATGATACTTAAATGATTAAAATCCAACATTAACACCCAATGAGTAGGTGCGTGGAACTGGATATGAACCTCCATCGATACCTAGTCCGGTAGATGCGGTACTCAGAGATACTTGTGGATTGGAACCGGGATATTTCGTGAAAATATGGAGCTGCTGCACACTTGCATATACGCGAAGTCTCTTGATTCCCTTTACGGTATTCAAAGGCACACCATAACCCACTGTAATATTATTGATAGAAAGGTAATTGGCTTTGTAAAGCATTTGAGTACCCCACCAGTCACGTTCTAGTCCGGTTGTACCCGCAGCAAGGCTACCATAACGGCCACTTCCCGGGTTTTCTGGCGATCTCCAACGGTCTTTAACATTAGACAATACGTTGAATACACCGTCCAGGTTGGTCAATGTTTGTTCGGCACCTCTTACGATATCATTTCCAACAGAACCAGTTAGGGTTGCAGATAAATCGAAACCTCTATATTGAACGGTGTTGGTCATACCAAAAACAAATTTTGGGTGCGGATTTCCAATGATTGTGGCGTCATCAACAGTAATTTTACCATCATTATTGGTATCTGCGAATTTCGCAGTTCCTACTTGCGAAGTTGTGTGTTTTGGGTTGCTGTCGAAATCAGCCTGATCTTTATATACACCCAAATGCTTCATTCCGTAGAGCATTCCAATAGGTTGGCCAACGATGGTAATGTTGGAACCACCTATAACGCCACTACCAGGCCCAGAGATTAATTTGGCAGTATTACCTAGTGAAACTACCTCGTTACGATCAATTGAAAGGTTGAAATCGGTAAACCATTTCAGGTCTTTTTTACGAAGGTTGGTTGTGCTCAAAGAGAATTCATGTCCCCAGAATTTTAAACCTCCGATATTCGTCTGGATATTGGAAAAACCAGATGATCTAGGTACACCCACGTTGAATAGCAGGTCGCTCGTGTTTTTGCGGTAGAAGTTATAGGTGAAACTGATCCGATCTTTGAACAAGTTTAAATCCAAACCGATATTGTATTGCTCGTTAGATTCCCATCCAATTCCTTGGTCAGCCAAGTTGTCGATTCTTCTTCCACTTCCCACGGATCCACCAAAAACATAATTGGCAGTAGAAATGGTTGGTATATGGGTATAATTACCAATGTTGAAGTTCCCTACAACCCCGTAACTCGCACGTAGTTTCAAGAAAGAAATGGCCTTAACATCTTCCAAGAATGACTCCTGAGACAAAATCCAGCCCAAAGACACTGATGGGAAATTACCCCAACGATTGTTCACCCCAAAACGAGAAGAGCCACGACGAAGAGAAGCTGATAATAGATATTTCCCTTTATAGTTGTAGTTCAAACGACCTAAGTAAGATAACAAGCTCCATTCCTGAACGCCACTAGTAGAGGTAATCAAACCCGCCGCACTGATCGTTTTAACCTTATCATCAGGGTAATTATTTCCGTTGGTGTTACTCACATCCTCCCGGAATTTCTGTGCTGTGAAACCAACCAAAACGTCAAATTTATGGTCGCCAAAATCTTTTTGGTAGTTAGCGGTGTTTTCATTGACCCACGATAGGAATGAGCTTTGTCCCAACGATGAGAATGGTACTTTATATAGCCCTACTCCACGGGTTCCGGTAGTGGTTCCGTTGAAATTGAAGTTACGGGAATTACCCATATCAATATTCCCGGAAGTTTTCAAATAAAGTCCTTCAAGTGGCTGGTATTCAGCGTATAAATTGGAAAGTATTCTTGTCCCTTTGCTGTCTGCTACC
>CALGRQ010000288.1 GCA_937880795.1 uncultured Dyadobacter sp.
ACTTTCTGGCGGTCTGGACGGGACTCGAACCCGCGACCCCATGCGTGACAGGCATGTATTCTAACCAACTGAACTACCAAACCAGATTCGTTGCCGATCGTTATCGTTTAACGTGGTGCAAACTTAGTGCATTTTTCGTTCATGTCAATACTTCAACCTAAAAAAAACTACCATTTTTTTAAATGTAACTGATTATCAGGATGATTCTACAAAAAATATTTTTACCCCCAAATACCCCTCTACAGGACTGTAAAAACCAAAATACTAAAAGTGCAATAAAGACCTACTATATTCACATCAGAAAATCAATAAAAATAATGCTTCTAATAAGCTTTGGGTATTTTTTCGTTGAGATTAGTACCTAGAATGGGGAATTTTGTTCGCTATCCTAAACAAGGAAAAATGACATCCACACAAGCCCAGCAACTCATGCCGGCCTTTGTGTACCACAGAAAATTTTCTATTTCATCAAACAATTACTACCAATATAAAACATTGATAATTAATAATTTATTTGGCACAAGCCTGAAATAGTGCTAACAGAAACAAAAAAACAGCATTACCTTTTATACGTTATAACGTATACTACAAAATGCCCCCTTAAATCCACAACACACCATTTTTACATGGCATTACTCAGGTTTAGAGTGGCTGGCATTAAATTAGTAGCTGTAAATAGTAATCAAAGCATCAACAATTTAAAACATCTCTAAACTACAACTCAAACAATTAACAATGAAAAAATTAGCACTTACACTCTTGTTCGCAACCATTGGAACATTCACTATGGCTCAAAGTTTTAGCTTTGGACCCAAAGCAGGTATCAACATTAGCAATTACACGGGTGGCGATTTCAAAACCGACTCTAAAGTTGGCTATCACTTCGGTGGAATGTTGAACTTTGGTATTGGAAATCATTTCTCCATCCAGCCAGAAGTTCTATTTTCTACAGTCGGAGCAAAGGTTGAGGATAAACAGAATGTTACATCTAAAGATAATTTCAAAGTAAGCTATGTAACAGTACCTGTTATGCTAAAATTAAAAACAACCGGTGGATTTTATGTGGAGGCTGGTCCACAGGTAGGTTTTAGAACGTCAACAGATCTTGGCAATCAAACGATTGACAACTTTGCCAAGAACCTGGATCTTTCATTAGGCGGTGGTATTGGATATCAGTCAAATATTGGATTGGGCATTGGGGTTCGCTATATAGCAGGTCTTACCAAAGTGGGTAACTTCTCTGGTAGCAACATTGATCCAGATTTTAAAAACAGCGTAATTCAGGCAAGTTTGTTCTGGGCAATCCCTGTTGTGAAAAAGTAAATCAGAATTTAATACACGAGGAAGGCCTTAGCAACTATATAATGCTAAGGCCTTTTCTTTTGTAGTGCCTCCCAGCCTCCTTTTATTCTTCCAGAAGTTACAATAATGTTACAGAGGTATCAGGATATTTTGAGAGGCTACGGACGACTTCTTACATATCATTGCGAAATTGCTGTGAAGCCATTAATTTTATAGGTGTATCCATTATCTTTAAGCAGGATAAGTTTAACGCACTCACGTTTCAATCTGGTTTGAGAAACATCCCCGATACAATGAAGGAAAGTAAGGAAGAAGCATTAACTGGAGTTAAAGAAATTGCCCGTCGGGCGAAGGTCTCTATTGGGACGGTAGATCGTGTTATTCATAACAGACCCGGCGTAGCGGTAAAGACCAAAGAAAATATTCTGGCGATCATCGCCGAACTGAATTATCAGCCGAACCAACTGGCACAACGACTTGCTTCCCGTAAAACTTTACGCATTGCTACGCTCATACCAAAGGGATCTTCTGAAACCAGTTTCTGGGATGCTCCCTTACAAGGCATCAACCAGGCTATGGGAGAAATTGGGGCAATGGGCACCATAATTGAAAAGTACTTCTACGATCAGAACTCCATTGGATCCTTTGTGGAACAAACCGGAATTATTTTACAGAGCAAACCGGACGGTATATTACTCGCCCCTTCATTTATGGAGGAGTCGATTAGTTTTGTAAGGACATGCAAAAAGCTAAAAATACCCTATGTTTTGATCGATTCCGATTTACCCGATCAAGATAGATTGTGCTATATAGGACCAAATTTGTATCACAGTGGCTATTTAGGGGCTCATCTCACCAGTTACCTCACCAAGCCAGAAGACGCCATATTGATTGTAAATATTTCAAAAGAGATTGATGACCATCACCACCTTTTGCAAAAAGAAGAGGGCTTCAAGTCCTACTATTCAGATAAACCTAATGCACCCACGGTGGTTAAGATCGATATCAGAGAAACAGACCTTTCTTCTGTTGAGACACATCTTGCTAAAACCCTGGAAGTTAATCCAAACATCAAGATTATTTTCGTGACGAATTCGCGGGTAGCACAGGTGGCTCATTACTTACATAAAACAGCTGCTGACAAACTATTGATTGGTTACGATTTCATACCTGAAAATATAGATTACCTTAAAGCGGGGCAAATTGACTTCTTAATCTGTCAAAAACCTATGGAACAGGCATATCGCGGCGTTATGGCACTGTATCAGAACCTCGCTTTTGGCAATGCTGTTGAAAAGGTTTATTATATGCCCATCGACCTAATTACCAGGGAAAATTATAGCTTTTATCGGAATTGATGAGTTACAAAAATTCCTGCCACGCAACGAAGTTTACAGCGGGCAGGAATAATCGCATCGAGTTATTACTCAACCTGGTTATTGTTTAAAAGGATCGGCAATCTTAACCAAGTCCTGAATTTCGTTCCCTTCATGCATAAAACGAGCTAGCGTGTATACTGAACCGTCAGCACCCACAGTAATGGAATTTACATAAGTAGGCCTTGATCCATCCGGATAAAACACCGAACCATGGTCAGTATACGTATTTGTAGGTAGGTGATACGTAACCAAATGTAGATTCTCCAATCCCTTGGCAGCACCTTTGGCAATCTGTTCTGCCCCCTTCACGCGCTTGCCATTTTCATAAATAGGTCCACCCGTTAAATAATATATCGTCTCCTTGTCGGGCCCAGGCTGGAAACCCAAATAACCATAGCTAAACTGATCGAACATCCCGCTTCGTTTGGATGGCTGAGAGGCAATACGATCTATAATTTGAATTTCCGGCTTTTGAGGATCGAAACGGAAAAGATAACCTGAATTCCCATGAACACCATAGGCCACGTTATCCCCTTCATGCCAAAAAATCTTTCTCCAATTATAACCCATTGAACCTGGGCGGGTAGGATCATAACTTCCAAAATAGTCGAGTTTTAAGTCTATACCTTCCAATTTCTTAAAAGATTCCATTCCGGGAGTATAATACATAATATCTCCCTCACCTGTTGAGAAGTATAGTTTTCCGTCCCGCGGATCAACAAACATGGACCGACAGATAACGCGGTAATCGTCACCAACGATCCCGCCCTCTCCCTTTGCGCACGTAAGACCAATATTTTTTGATTCGCCGGTCGTCATGTCGAAGTCTACCAAATAACCCAATGGCCATGTAAGTGCATATATATGATTGCGGTCCCTATCAATGGTCATGGTTAAAAATCCTTCTCCTTCCGGTGCCAGCGACAAATCTTCAAAAGTGCCAGATACCAGGTCATAAGAAACAATATGTCCACCCGGATATAGGTTGTAACCATCTCTAGGATTCTTTGGCAAGCGTTCCATACCATCAATCATTTCGTAAACGCCAATATGTGTTGCAAAATACAGTTTTCCGTTGCTTTCGTAGAAACGAACATGACTTTTGCCCTGTGGTATTGCCTTCATACCAGTCTCTCCGCAAATTTCTGTCATATCAGCCAAAAAGCGGGTTTGGTCCGTTTCCGGGTCATATACATAAATCTGTCCTCCTATATCATATGATTCAGAAGACAATACGTAGTAAATTTTACCATCACTTGCCGCTGTAATCGCATTATAAGTATCATGTGCCAGGTCAAAACCTGAAAAATACGTTTTGGCAACTAGCTCCTTTTCCAACGGCTCATCCATGGCTTCAACATTCCTAATATTATTCATTACACTAAATTTAAATTCTGATAATTTTATAATTTGAAGAGTTTTTTTGCATTCTCATACAACACTTTTCGTTCAATTTCTTTGGTTGGAGCCAACTTCCGAATGGCTGCTATGGTTTGCGCGCCCTGACAAGTGGGACCGTGCCCTTCTGCATCCAGACAGTCGCTGCCGTATAATATTTTATCCTGATGGCGGGCTAAGAATTCGCGCGAATGCGCCTCGTCCCGAAGTAGTGCGTTTAAGCCCGAACCAGCAGACATATCAGCATACATGTTGGGATAATCTGCTAACAAACGATCGGTAAGTCCTCCTGGCGTAACTTTACCCTTCGGATATAAGATATTTTGATCTTTATGTTCTTTGTCGATATTGGCCCACCAGGTTTGAGCATGCCCTATAAAATTAACCCGTGGGTACTTTTCGAGCATCTTATAAAACCGGTCAAAATCGTGGTTGTACATGGTATACTGCCAGTGCATCAATACCGGCACATCGTATTCCTGTGCCAGTTGAAAAATTTTCTGCATTTCAGGCGAATCACATTGCACCCCAAATTTTAATTCGCCAATAATCGGTGCCCCTAATTTTAGATATTTTTCAATCTCCTTTACGGCATCTTGCAAATCAGGTACCTCATTAGATCCGAAAAGATAAGAATCAGGGTATTGTTTGGCTAGCGCATAACAAGCTTCATTGCCACTACATTTTGCCTGCAACCCATTTGATTTACCCTGATGGGTTGACATCCCAAACGCAGGTGTACCGGCAGGAAGCAGTATCGTGGTGGTGACACCCATGGCTTTCTGATGAGCTACCAGCTGCTCGTTGGTGCGTCCCATATAGTCGGTGTGCTGGTGGATGTCAATGATAGGTTCTTGCACCGACAATTTTTCGGCTCGCAAATTCAAGGCCAGGCCGGCCACAAGCATACCCGTTCCCGTCAAAAACTTGCGGCGGGAAACAGCATTGGTTTTGTTCATCATGTTTATTTAAATATCAAGGTATCTTCACTCCTGCCTGATCGGCCATTTTCTTTACTTCAGTAAGAATAACCGTTTCCAAATCCGCTCTCCATGCGGCAGGCTGCCCATATACCATTTGAGAGGTTTCCCCTTCATATCCTCCCTCCCTCACAATGGTCGAGGATGGTATATATCCCATCACATCATTGGCATAACCCATTACAAACGTACTTGGCCCTAAGAGTTGCTTAATTTTGATGGCATACTCTACCACAACCTCACCTCCCAAAGTCACCAATGACTGGTCTCCCATTTTCCATACCTGAACCGGGTAAGGGTAACTAACCGGCGCTTTAACACCTTTACGGGCGTTTTGCAACCAGCGTTGTGCCCAGCGTTTATAGTAGTCCACCTTAGTTTCCTCCACGATTTTGGTTAGCTCAGCCTCCGATGCTACTTCACGTAGCGGAAGTGCAGCTTCGGAGTAAGCCACTGTCAACTGAGGTGTAAGTAATTTCATATCCTCTTCCAACACCCTATCCACCGCTGCTGCCAATTCCCGACCATATTGTCGGGCAATTGCTACGGTACCACGTGGTAAAGGATTTTGATCCGCTCCGGCCCCCTGGAAAAACATTGCCTGAGCACCTGGATGATATTTTTCCAATTCGATCTGAGCAAAGCCCACGTAATCACCTGATAACCCGTAGGTATTTAATACCGTTGGATGACAAGCATAGCCAAACGTAATCGCTTTCAATTCGCCCTTTTGGTTGACCACTTTCAACACAGGTACTGAATACTCATTGGGGCCATTCAGGTCCGGGACCGTATTGAGTGTGGCCACAGGATTATTTCTTCTATTAACCTGAAAGCGCGTCACACCGTTTTGAGCGTATATCGTGGCAGGAGCTAAATCCTTTAATGCCTTACCAGCCACCTCAATAACCTGAGTTTTCAACCATTGTGTATACGTAGATATTGCAGCCGATTGGGCCTCGTTTACCGGGTATATATCTACCAAAGCATTATCAAGAACCGGCCCCGAATGTGTATGGGATGTACTCAATATCACCTGCCCTTTGGTCAAACCATATCTCGTCAAAAGTTCCTGCCTGATACCATCCGACAATGGCTTAGAAATGCCCAGCAAATCCATGGTAATGAGCAGTGCTTTGTTACCTTTGGCATCTTCAATGGCCAAGGCTTTGGCCCATATATCATGCAAAACACTCTCAGAAGCCCTGTCCCTGGAGGCAAACCCACCCATCCAAATGGGTTGCTTGGGCGTGATAGCGGCACGAGCGGTTCCTGCCTTCCAGGTATTTTGCGCGTATCCCAATGAGCTGCATAGCAGCAAAAAACAAGAAACAATGACTAGTTTACATTTCATTTTTTAATCGTCTTTTTTATTTCCTCTGCGTTTTTATGAATTTTTTCGATAGCAGAAACAATGGCATCCATGTCCTGCCTTGTACCCAATAACATATTTTGAGTAAACCAAACAGCTTCGGTGCATAGCTTTTCATTTTTAGGGCAATGGTTCCGCTCATTATACTTTTTAATGTCCAGTAATTCTTTTGGGTATACTTTCTTATACGCTTCCGACATGAATGTATCTTCCAGGAATGGCTGGGTATTCAAAACCGTATAACCACTTGAACATGGTATGGATTCCGCGCGAAGCGCTGTTAAAAAATCTTCCCGTGATAAGCCTTTAAAACCATCAGGATTGTAGCGAAAAGGAAACAGATGAAAAGCGGCACGATTCACCTTCGGATATAGTTTATAGGGTATAATCCCTGGTATATCTTTAATTTGCGATTTTAAATAGGTCGCATTTTCCATGCGGGTTGTTGTCTGCTGATCCAGTCTTTTTAATTGAGCCAGGCCTATGGCTGCTTGATATTCCGTAAAACGCAACTTAGTTCCCTGGATTAAACTCCCCGTTCCAATGGCACCCACGGCAGTCCCGTATGGATTACCTAGGTTCGTATACGAAAAGCAGCGATCCATAAAGGCGTCATCATTGCTGGTAACCGCTCCACCCTCTCCAATTGGTAGATTTTTGGAATTTTGAAAACTGAAACAACCCGCATGACCAATACTACCCACTTTACGATGGTCGTATTCAGCCAAATGAGCCTGGCAGGCATCTTCAATAACTACCAAATTATGTTTTTTCGCAATGGCCATAATTGGGTCCATATCTGCCG